>JBLMYG010000019.1:0-10657 GCA_050258155.1 Acidithiobacillales bacterium | reverse complement strand
CCGAGCGGCCTCACGACCGCGAGGACGAGGAGGAAGTAGACCCCGGTTTTCAGAACCACGAGCGACACGCTGGCCTCACAGCTTCTCGGGCTTCAGGAGCGCGTAGAGGAGGTAGGCGAGCACGGCCATCGCGAGGGCCAGCCCGAGGATGTCCTGGAAGATCATATGGAGCCTCAGATTTCGTCGCATCGCTTGGCGTACCAGAGCGACGCGCCGATGAGGGTGGCGGTGGCAAGGAGGAAGAGGGCGTCCAGCATGGAGGTCCTTTCGGCGCCTGCGCGCCGACGGCCTGGCGCCGGGGCGCGCTCCCCAAGGTGGGCCCTTTTCGCCGAAGAAGTCCGGAAGGAGATCTAAAGAAATCCGAAAGGAAGCCCCGTCGGGTCCTGCTCAGCCCAGGGGTTCCGCGACGAACCGGTAGCCGATCCAGGGCTCGGTGAGGATGAAGCGCGGGCGGGAGGGATCGGGTTCGATCTTCCGGCGGAGGGAGCCGACATGCACCCGGACGGCGTCGGGCGACGTTCCCGGCGCGCCGTGCCAGACGCGGCCGATGATCTGCGCGATCGTCACCGGCTTTCCCGCGCGGGAGGCCAGAAACTCCAGGATCGAGAAGTCCGTCGGCGTCAGGTGAATCTCGCGCCCCTCCACGGCGACGAGCCGCCGCTCACGGTCGATGACGAGGCCGGAGAACTCCAGCAGGCCGGGCGCCCCGTCGTCGAGCGTCCGCCGGAGGTGCGCCCGGACGCGGGCGAGAAGCTCGGTCACCGAGAACGGCTTGATGACATAGTCGTCCGCCCCGAGGTCGAGGGCGCGCACCTTGTCCGCGTCGCCGCCCCGGACGGACAGAACGACGATCGGCGTCTTCGCGCGCTTCCGGATGGCCGCGATCAGCTGGTAGCCGTCGCTGACGGGCATGGCCAGGTCCGTCAGGACGAGGTCGGGGTCCTCCGCTTCGAACCGCACGAGACCTTCCGCTCCGTCCGCCGCTTGGGAGGCGTCGAAACCTGCGGCCCCGATCTCCGCGACGAGGCCGCGTCGGATGGCAGGATCGTCGTCCACGACGAGGATTCGGGCGGCGCCGCGAGCCCGGATCAAGGGGGGCTCGTTCCCTCTGCGGCGGCCGGAAGGTCGAGGCGCGCGATCGTGCCCCCGCCGGACCGGTCGAGGAAGCTGACGGTTCCGCCCAGCGCTCTTGCGAGGGACCGGCAGATCTCGACTCCGAGGCCCGTGCGGCCGCTGTCACCCGCGTCGCGGGAGCCGCCCGTGGCCCTCTTGACCGCCACAGGCACGCCGGGGCCGCGGTCCAGGACGTCCACGTGGACGCGTCCCTTCTCGAGCGGGTCCGGCTCGGCGCGAAGCTCGATCGGCGCTCCGGCGGGCGAGACGCGTGCGGCGTTCTCCAGAAGGTTCGCCAGGATCTCGACCGCGAGCGCGGGATCGACCAGGAGATCGGGCGTCTCCGGAGAGACGGACACCTTCAGGTCCTGCCCCTCGAGGACCAGCGGGAGGCTCTCCAGAGCGGACCGGAAGAGGTCGGCGGCCGGTGAGGGCTCGGGACGCGGAACGAAGGTGCCGGCGTCGAGACGGGCCATGGCGAGGAGATTGTCGATCCGCCTCGTCAGCCGCTCGGTCTCTCTCGCGACGTCGTCGACCGCGGCAGCGTCGCCGGCGCTCCGGCGGATCCGCGAGAGGCCCATCCGGATGGCGGTCATCGGGCTCCGGAGGTCGTGCGAGACGGCCCGCAGGAGAGAGGTCTTCAGCGTGTCGCTCTCGCGAAGGGCCTCGAGATGGGTCCGCTCGCGCAGGAACCGCTCGCGTTCGACGGCGAGGGCCACGAGACGCCCGACGGACTCGAGCGCGTTTCGATCGGCGCGCGTCCCCCTGGCGACGAGGACGCCGCTCGGCTTCCCGCCGACGGCCAGGGGAAGGTAGACGTCCCGCGCCCCGTCGGCGGCGGGGACCTCGGCCGTCTCGCCCTGCCGCCCGACCGATTCGACGAGGGGGTCGGCCAGGTCGAGGTCCGCGGCGAGATCGTAAACGGTCTCGACGGTCCGGGAACCCTCGCGGAAGAGGAGAAGTCCGCCACCTCTCGCCCCGATGGTCTTGAGTGCGCGGCCGGCCGCGAGGCCGAGGGCGCCGACGCGATTCGTCGCCGCGAACAGGTCCACGGAGAGGTCATAGAGGGCTTCGACCTCCGCCCGGCGGGCGTCGGCCTCCGCGGCGCGCTGTCGCGCCTGCGCGACGAGCCGGCTCGTCACGGCCGAGGCGACGAGGAATGCTGAGAGCGCCACCCAGTTGGACGGTTCGGCGATCGTGAAGGTCCCGAGCGGTGGGAGGAAGAAGAAGTTGAACGCGAGCGTGGCGGCGAGCGAGGCGACGGTCCCCGCGAAGAGCCCGCGCAGGACCGCCACGGCCAGGACGGCGATCAGAAAGACGAAGCCTTCCGTGGTCGCGTTGACCTTCAGGGCCCGGCCGAGCCCCGCCGCGGCCGCCACGAGCCCCAGCGCGATTCCGATGTCCGCGATTCGCCGGGTCACTTTTCCGATTCTGTCAGAGCGGGCGGCGCGGGCCCGCGCTAGCCGTGAATGTTCCGGCCATGGACCGCCTCGGCCGCCTCGTGGAGCGCCTCGTAGAGCGTCGGGTGGGCGTGGACGGTCTGGATCATCTCCTCGGTCGTCGCCTCGCATCGGAGAAGGGCGCCCGCCTCGGCGATCAGCTCGGTCGCGTGCGGCCCGATGATGTGAACCCCGAGGATCTCGTCGTACTTCTTTTCCGAGACGACCTTCACGAATCCCTCTCTCGTCTGCTCCATGTCGCACTTGGCGAGGATCTGGAAGCCGAACTTCCCGACGGCCACGTCGTAGCCGCGCTGGCGGGCTTTCGCCTCCGAGAGTCCGATCGAAGCGACCTCGGGGTCGCAGTAAGTGCAGGCGGGGATCTGGTCGCGGTTGATGGGGCGGGCCGGGAGGCCGGCCATTGCTTCGGCGGCCACGATTCCTTCCGCGGAGGCGACGTGCGCGAGCCAGATGGTCGGCGTCACGTCGCCGATGGCCCAGACGCCGGGCACGTTCGTCCGCTGATAGGGGTCGACCGTGACGTACCCCTTCTCGGTGGCAATGTCGAGCGTCTCGAGGCCGAGCCCGTCCGTGAGCGGGCTCCGCCCCACGGCGAGAAGGACTTTCTCCACGGTCCAGGAAAGGGTCTCTCCGCCGGGGCCTGTGGCCGCGACGGCCACGCTCCCGTCGGGGTTCCGCGTCACCGCCTCGACGGCCGTCGCTGCATGACACTCGATGTGGCGCTTCCGGAACGATTTCTCGATCTCCTTCGAGATCTCCTCGTCCTCCAGCGGGAGGAGGCGGGGGAGGACTTCCACGAGAACCGTCTTCGTCCCGTAGCGCGAAAAGCAGGAGGCGAACTCGGCTCCGACCGCCCCCGAGCCGATGACGAGCATCGAGGCCGGGACAGCGGTCGCCGCCACGGCATGGTCGGAGTTCAGGATCGAGACCCCGTCGGCATGGAGGAACGGCAGGTCGCGGGGGACCGACCCGGTCGCGATCAGGATGTTCTTCGTCTCGAGGCTGGTCTCGCCCTCTTCGCCCGTCACGGCGACGAGCCCCTGGCCGGCGATCCGGCCAAAGCCGGCGTGGACGTCGATGCCGTGCTTCTTCATCAGGTACTCGACGCCGCGGGCCCCCTTGAGGACGACCTTCCGGCGGAACCTGGCCACGAGGTCGAAATCGAGCTCCACGCCGGAGGCTTTGACGCCGAACTCGGAACCGTGGCGGGCCTCGTCGAGGAGCGTCGCGGACCTGAGCATCGCCTTGGCGGGAATGCAGCCGCGGTGGAGGCAGGTACCGCCGAGGCCGACGCCGGGGACCCTGGCGTCCTTCTCGACGATCGCCGTCCTGAGGCCGAGCTGGGCGGCGCGGATGGCGGCAACGTAGCCGCCGGGTCCCGAGCCGATGACGACGAGATCGTAGGATGGGTCCGTCACGTTCACTCCTTGGCGCGGGGAGGCGCGGAGGCCGGGCGATTATAGGTGCGCCCCGCAGTCTCTCCCGGGCCTTGGTCGGCTCGACGCGACACCCGGGAGGCCGGGGGCGCCGGGACCGCCTAAGATGGCGGCCGGTGATCGGCGAGACCGTTTCTCACTACCGGATCCAGAAGCGCCTCGGGGCCGGCGGGATGGGAGAGGTCTGGCTGGCCGAGGACGTCCTGCTTCGCCGGAACGTGGCGCTGAAAGTCCTGAAATGTCCCGAGGGGGAGGCGGCGGGCCGGGCGCGACTCCTCCGGGAAGCGCGCCTCGCCTCGCAGATCTCCCATCCGAACGCGGGGATCGTCTTCGAGGTGGGGGAGTTCGAGCACGACGGGACCGCGCATCCCTTCATCGCGATGGAGTGGGTGGACGGCGAGCCGCTGGATGCCTGGGTGCGCCGGCGCTCGCCCTCGCTCGCCGAGATTCTCGGCCTCGTCGGACAGGTGGCTGCCGCCCTCGCTGCGGCGCACGAGAAGGGGGTCGTCCACCGGGACGTGAAGCCCTCGAACATCCTCGTGACCCCCGACGGGAGGGTGAAGGTCCTCGACTTCGGCGTCGCCACGCGCCTCCCCCTTCCCGACGAGGCCGCCACCACCTGGACCCGGCCGGGCGCCGGGACGCCCCTGTCGAGTCCGGGGGAGCTGGTCGGAACGGTCGCCTACATGTCTCCGGAGCAGGCCCGGGGCCGGGAGGTGGACGCGCGGAGCGACGTCTACTCGCTCGGAGCGGTCCTTTACGAGCTCGTGGCCGGGCGTTCCCTCTTCGCTGGCGGCAACGCCGTGGACGTCCTCGACCGGGTTCTCCACAAGACGCCGCCGGCGCTCTCCGAGGCCGACCCACGCGTGCCGCCGGAGCTGTCGCGCGTCGTGGGCCGGATGCTGGCCAAGGAGGTCACGGACCGCTTCGGGGGGATGCGCGAGGCGGCGGCGGCCCTCGAGGCGGTCCGGCGCGCCCTCGAACGGGGCGAGGCGCCTCCCGCCGTCACGCCGGTGGCAGGAGCCGTCGCGGTCGTCGACTTCGAGAACGTCACGAAGGGACCGGAAGACGATTGGATCGGGACCGGGATCGCCGAGACGGTGACGGCCGACCTGAAGACCCTCGGCGCCGCTCCCGTCATCGGGCGCGACCGGGTCTTCGAGGTCTGGAGGAATCTCGGAGGCCCCGAGGCGCCTTCTCCCGAGCGCCTCGCCACCCACCTCGGACGGGAGGTCGGGGCCACATGGGTTGTCGCGGGGGGGTATCAGAGGGTCGGCGAGACGGTCCGGATCACGGCTCGGCTCACGGAGGTCGCTTCGGGAGCGGTGGCGAGGACGGTCAAGCTGGACGGGCCGCTCGGGCAGATTTTCGCCCTGCAGGACCGGATCGTTCGGGAGCTGGCCGAGGGGCTCCCGGGCGCGGCGCCTCCGGGGGACGCCGCCTCGGAGGAGACGCACGTCATCGAGGCATACGAAGCCCTCACCAAAGGAGTCGTCAACCTTCGGGCGGAGAGCCCCGATGCGCTGGACCGGGCGATCGCCCTCTTCGAGAGGGCCGTGGCCTTCGACCCGGGGTATTCCCGGGCCTGGGCCGAGCTGGGGAGCGCCTACGATCTGAAGGCCTCCTACCTGAGCGTGCCGGAGCTCTCCGAGCGCGCCATTGCCGCGTTCCGGAAGGCGCTGGATCGGGACCCGCATCTCGTGCGGGCCCGTCGCGAGCTGGGCGGAACCCTCATCGACGTCGGGCGCCTCGAAGAAGGGATCGCCGAGATCCGCCGGGCCCTCGAGCTCGACCCGACGGACGCCGGGGCCAATCATTCGCTCGGGCGCGCTTACTTCGTCGGGCTGGCGCGCTTCTCCGAGGCGGCGGCCCAGTTCGAGCGGGCCCTGGAGCTGAACCCCCGCTACGGCTGGGCCGCGCTGCAGCTGGCTCACTGCGCGGCGCTGCTCCGCGACTTCCCGCGGGCCGAGCGGGCCGCCCGCCTCGCGATCGAGCTGCAGGAGGCCTTCCTCTCGGGGCGCGAAGGGGCCGTTATCGTCGGAGGCCACACGCGGTTCGGCCAGATCGCGGCGCTTCAGGGACGGCACGAGGAGGCGCTTCGGCAGTTCGACCGGGAGCTCGCCTTTCTTCAGCATTACGGCCACGCCCTGAAGGAGCGGCACTTCGTGGAGATCGAGGAGCGGATCGGCTCCTCGCGCCTCCGCCTCGGTCAGAGGGAGGCCGCTCAGGAAGCGTTAAAAACGGCCCTCGACGCCTTCGGCCGGCGCCTTCGGATGGGTGCCGACGATCCCTTTACGCGCTATTACGCAGCCTGCGCCTCGGCACTCCTCGGCCAGACCGAGGAGGCCATCGCCCATCTTGCGAAGGCCGCCGCCTCCCGTCCCGCCTTCACCGCAGCCCGTGCCGCGATCGAGCCCGACCTCGAATCCCTCCAAGGCGACGCGCGATTCCGCGAGCTGATCGCCCGGCGCCCTTCCTGAGCGGGCAGCGACGCGGGGTCGGAGTCTGCCAACGGGTGCTTTCTATCAATTGACATAGCAAAATCTCAGTTGATATAAGATGGCTCCTGCCGGGTCGGTTCGCCCTGTTGCCGGACGACGTTCGGCGGGTGCTCGGCGAACCGCCAGAAAGGAGCCCGAAGTGAAGAGACGACCGGTTACGACTCTCGCCGCCGCGCTGCTCGTCGCATTCGGATGGGCGAGCCGGACCGTCCGAGGCGCCGAGACCGGCTGGGAAGCCGCGGACAAGGTCTTTGGCGCCCAAGGGAAGGATCTGCCGGGGGGAGTTCACAAATACGCCTGGCCTCGCACCGACCTGCACGTGCAGATCGGGGGGGTAACCCTCGACCCGGCGCTCGCCCTCGGCTCGTGGGGCGCCTTCCTCCGGTCGGGGAGCGGGGACAGCGCCATGACGATGGGCGACCTCGTCCTCCTCGAGCCGGAAGTCACCCCGGTCGTCACGGCCCTGGAATCGAGCGGACTGGAGGTGACGGCCATTCACAACCACCTCCTGAACGAGTCGTCGCGCGTCGTTTACCTCCATTTCTCGGGACACGGTGACGCAGTCGCCCTGGCGAAGGGGCTCCGGGCCGCGCTCGAGAAGACGAAGACTCCTCTGAGCCCGCCGAAACCTTCGGCCCCCACGCCGGCGGAAGAGGCGACCTTGAGAAGGCTGCAGGAGGCCCTCGGAAGGACGGGCATGATGGCCGGTCGCGTGCTTCAGGTCGGCGTCCCGCGCGCCGAGTCGATCACGGAGGGTGGCATGGAGATCCCGCCGTCCATGGGGATGGCCATCGGTATGAACTTCCAGGCCGTCGGCGACCGGGTCGCGACGACGGGCGACTTCGTCCTCCTCGCCGGCGAGGTGAACCCGGTCATCCGGGAGCTCGGGGCGCACGGCATCGCCGTCACCGCCCTCCACTCGCACATGCTGACCGAGTCGCCGCGCCTCTTCTTCATGCACTTCTGGGCCGTGAACACTCCGGAAAAGGTCGGCGAGGGCCTCAAGGCGGCCCTTGCCCGCGTTCACACCAGGTAGCAAGAAGAGGAGTCGCGGCCCCGGGCCGGCCTTACCCGAGGAGGCAGCCCGGCCGGAACCCCGGGGAGGAGACGGGGCCCACGAGGGCGCCGAGGCGGAAGAGGCAGAGGGACGTCTCTCCCGGCGGCGGGCGTCCGCTCACATCCGGGGCCTCGGCGTGCGCTGCGTCGGCGTGTTCCCTTTGCTCGGGGCGCTCTTCGAGAAGGAGAGATAGAGGTCGTCGAAGAGGGCGAAGCCCCGCTCGAGGCGAGCCTCGTCCTCTGGCTCTGCGAGCACGAGCCCCAGGATCAGCTGCTGGATGCCCGGCGCGTCCAACCGTCCGAACTTTCCGTCCTTGACGTCGACGTCATGGACGATCCGGGCGATCTCGTCCACCGCTGCGTCAGGGATGGCGAAGCGGGCCACCAGCGTCTCGAAGGTGCAGCGATCTTCCTCGTGCGTGAAGTCGCCTCCGACCATGTCGAACCGGATCTCGTCCGGCGCGAAGACTTTCGTTCCTGCCGGGACGAAGCGGAAGCGGGCCTCGGGGTCGATGAAGCGGCGGATGAGCCAGGCCGAGCCGATCCGGTCGATGTGGACGCCCGCGCGTGTGACCCAGGTCCGGCTGACCGGTTTCGCGCCCTCTCCCGGGGCCGCCGCCCTCGCGTCCGGTGTGCCCGCCGGACGGAGGTGCTCCTCGAGCGAGTGGAGCGCCATCTCCGCCTCGTGTCGGGCCGGTGTCTCGAAGAAGTCGATGGCCGTCAGCTCCTCGAAACGTTTCCTCAGGCGGGCGGCCCGGACCGCGAGGTCTTCCGGCGCCGGTCCTTTCCGGCGTCGGGGGCCGAGCGCCCGGAGCAGGGCCCGGATCTCTGCCGTGAGCGCCTCGAAGTCCGCCGCTCGCGCACGCTGGAATCGGGCGACGAGCTCCTCCGTCGTCACGCCGTAGGCGAAGTCGGCCGCGCAGACGAACGCGTCGCCGCCCCCTGAGACGGTCTCCTGGGCGATCCACTGGAGATCCTCCAGGGAGTCCTCCGTGCGCGGAAGGACGTAGACCGACTTCTTGAGGGGGACCGCGCCGACCCGTTCGAGCCGCTGGCGGATCTTCGCCCGCAGGTAGAGCGGCCGGGGGGGGATCTGGTGGATCAGCAGGTACCAGCGCCGCTCGGCCGGTGCCGGGCGTTCCCGCAGCTGACCCTCCCGTGCCTTCGGCGCCACGGGCATCTTATAGCAATTGAAATATTTGAATGTCAACTGCTAGAGTCCACCGTCTCATGAAGGAACCGGGCTCCCGGAAGGTCGAGTCCCGAAGCGGATGTCCCTGAGTCGGTTCGACCGTCCCTCGCGCTGGATGCGGGGCGGGGTGCCGTCGCTCGCTCTCGGTCTCTTCGTCTTCGGCTTCGGCCAGGAGCTCTGGTTCCGGTTCCTGCCGGCCCTCCTCCGGACGCTCGGAGCGTCCGCCCTCGGGGTCGGGGCCTTCGGGACGCTGAAGGACTTTCTGGATGCAGCGTACGCATGGCCCGGGGGGGTCGTGACGGACCGGCTCGGGAGCCGGAGGGCACTCCTTCTCTTCGGCGGCCTCACGCTTGCCGGCTTCGCCCTCTACCTTACGTGGCCCTCCGTGCCCGTCCTCTTCGCCGGCCTCTTCCTTGTCATGGCGTGGCCCTCGCTCGGCCTCCCCGCGACCTTCGCCCTCGTCGGCGAGGAGCTCTCGCGCGAGAGGCGCATCGCGGGATTCACGCTACAGGCCGTCCTGAAGCGGCTGCCGATCGTTCTGGCGCCCCCCCTCGGCGGCCTCCTCATCGAGCGGCTCGGGATCCGAAGCGGGATGCGGGTCGGCTTCGCGGTCTCGGTGGTCCTTTCCGTGGCGATGCTGGCGGCCCTGAGGGCGGCGTTCCGGAAGGGGGCTCAGGGGCCGGCACGCTCCGGAGAGCGGCGGGTGGCCCTGCCGAGAATCCTCCGGACGCTTCTTCTCGCGGACATCCTGATCCGGCTCTGCGAGGGGCTGCCCGACGTCTTCCTCGTGGTCTGGGTGCTTGAGGAAATCGGCCTCTCCCCTGCGAGGTTCGGCATCCTCACGTCGATCCTCACTGCGACGGCCATCCTCTCGTACGCGCCTGCCGTGGCCCTGGCCGGGCGCGCCGAGAAGAAGAGCTTCATCGTCCTGACATATCTCTTTTTCACGGCCTTCCCGCTGGCTGTTTTCCTCGCCCGGTCCTTCCCGGCGTTGGCCGCGGCCTTCGCTGTCGGCGGGCTTCGGGAGATCGGCGAACCCGCGCGGAAGGCCTTCATCGTCGACGCGTCGCCCGAAGAGAACAGGGGCCGGGTCGTCGGCCTCTACTACGCGATTCGCGGCTTCTCCGTGGCGGGGGCTGCCGGCATCGGCGGCCTTCTCTGGTCCGTACGCCCTGGCCTCACCTTTGTGGTCGCGGCGTTTCTGGGCGCCCTCGGGACGGTCGGCGCAGCCCTCTTCCTGCCGCGCACCCCGTCTCCGGATGATTGCTAGAGTTCGGGCATGCGACGTCTCGCCTTGGTTCTCCTGACGGCCCTTGGCCCTCTCGCCCTCTCGGCCGCCGAACGTGTCGTTCCGGGGACGCTCCCTTCGGGAGAGGTGCAGCTTCCGAACGGGCGGCGGCTGACGCCGACCGGGCTCCAGGCGCCGGTGGCGTCGTATCCGTTCGCCCTCGCCGTCGCGCCGGGAGGCTCGCGCCTCGTCGTCGCCTCGACGGGCATTTACGACCAGTCGCTCCAGCTCCTCGACGCGAGGACCGGAAAGCTTCTCGACGCCGTCCCCGTCCGGCGCTCCTGGCTCGGCCTCGCCCTGTCTCCGGACGGACGCCGCGCCTATCTCTCGGGGGCGAAGGAGAATTCGATCCACGTCTTCCGGATCGAGAACGACCGCTTCGTGGCCGAAGCCCCGCTTCCCGTCACGACACCCGGGGACGGTGAGAAGGACGCTCTCCCGTCCGGCCTCGCCATCTCGCCCGACGGAAAGCGGCTCTGGGCCGCGCGGGTCCTCGCGGACGACGTCGTCGAGCTGGACCTCGGAACGGGGAAGACCGTCGCAGTCGTACCTGCCGGCAAGCACCCGTATCGTCCCGTCCTCTCCCCCGACGGGAAGATCCTCGCGGTGAC
>JBLMYG010000018.1:0-8479 GCA_050258155.1 Acidithiobacillales bacterium | reverse complement strand
ACGACGGAAACACCGACGACCGGACCGTGGCGTGCGTCCCCCTGCCGAGACCCGTCGCTCCGGGAGAGGTTCTGACCTTCACGCTCGACTGGGCCGCGAAGCTTCCCCGGGCTCAGGCCCGGACCGGCTGGAAGGACGACTTCGTCATGGGAGCGCAGTGGTTCCCGAAGCTCGGCGCGGCGACGGAGAGCGGCTGGAACGTCCATCAGTTCCACGCCGGAACCGAGTTCTTCGCCGACTTCGGCGACTACGACGTGACGCTCACCCTCCCGAGGGAGATGAAGGGGAAAGTGGGCGCCTCCGGGGTCCAGAAGGAGGAGACGGACGTGGCGGACGGCGTGAGGGTCCGCTTCGTCGCCGAGGACGTCCACGACTTCGCCTGGGCCGCCTCACCTCGTTTCGAGGTCTCGCGCGAGACCTTCAGCGAGCCGGGGCTGCCGAACGTCGAGATGATCCTCCTCCTCCAACCCGACCACCGCCGGGTGAGGAATCGCTATTTCACCGCGACCCGCGCCGCCCTCCGCGAATTCGGGAGGCGGTACGTCCCGTACCCTTACCCCGAGGTGACCATCGTCGACCCGCCGTGGGGCGCCCCTTCCGGCGGGATGGAGTACCCGACGCTCTTCACCGGCGGGGCAGCCTGGCTTTCCCCGGCCGGGACGGGCAGCCCGGAAGGGGTGACGGTCCACGAGTTCGGCCACCAGATCTTCTGCGGCCTCCTCGCCTCGAACGAGTTCGAGGAGGCGCAGATGGACGAGGGTTTCGACACCTACGCCACGGACGTCACGATGCGGGCCGCCTTCGGCGACTCGCCGCTCGTCGTCCGGTTCTTCGGCATTCCCGTCGTCTTCAGGTCGGTCCTCCTCCCCCGTCCCGAGTGGGGAAACGAGAGATATCTCGACTGGCAGGTGACGTCCCGCTCGGACCCGACGAGCCGGACCACCTTCCGGATGCTCGACGGCGCCGCGATCAGGGTCAACGCCTACTCGAAGACGGCGCTCGCCCTCGCCTCCGCCGAACGGACGCTGGGCGAGACGACGTGGGGCGCGTTGATGAAAACCTACGCCACCCGCTTTGCCTTCAGGCACCCGACCGCCGCCGATTTCCGGGCCGTCGTCCGCGAGATCGCCGGCGAGAAGGCCGACGCTCTCTTCCGCGAGGCGTGGGATTCATCGAACACCTTCGACTACGCCGTCGGCTCCGTCTCGACCCGCCCGATCGCCCCGCTCGTCGGGTGGGTCGGCGAGGGCCCCGAACGGAAGTTCCACGCGGGCGCAAGGCCGCCGAAGGGGGCTGCGCCGTACGAGTCGGTCGTCGTCGTTCGCCGGATGGGAGAGGCCGTCTGGCCGGTGGACGTGGAGCTGGCGTTCGAGGGGGGACACGTCTTCCGGACCGTCTGGGACGGAGTGGACCGGTGGATCCGGTACCGCGCGACGGGACCGAAGCTGGTCTCGGCGCGCGTCGACCCCGACCGGAAGCTCCTCCTCGACGTGAACGTCCTGAACAACGGACGAAAGGTCGAACCAGACCGGCGGGCCGCGAGCAGCTGGTCGTCCCGGCTCCGCTTCTGGGCGCAGAACGCCCTCGAGTTCTTCACCCTTCTCGGATTCACAGGGGCTCGTCGGTGAGGCGCGACAGCCTGCCGGTCCTCTTCGCGCGGGGCGTCGCCCTCGCGACGGCCACGTGGAAGGCGCTCCTTCTGGCGCTCGTCCTGAACGCCGCGCTCGCTTTCGTCCTGGTCCGCCCCGCCGCCACCGCCCTGCACGAGACCCTCGACAGAAATCCGTGGGCCGACCGCGCGAGGTCGTCGGCCGACGTCCTCTTCTTCACGAACTTCACCCGCGCTCGCCCCGACGTCCTCGGCGACGTCGGAAAGCTGGAGGATCTCGTCATTGGTGCCGTTCCTCCGCGTTCCCCGGCGGCGGTGACGCTCCCGCAGCTTCTTCCGAAGCAGGGCCTCGCCGGGGGCGTGATCGCCTTCGGGCTCCTGAATGCGGCCCTCACGGCCCTCCTCGCCGGCGGCTTTGCAGGGCGCTTCGGGGCGCCGGGTGACCGGTCGAGCCTCGCCTCCTTCGGCTCGGACTGCGGAAAGCTCGGGCTGCCGTCGCTTCTCCTCGGCGCGCTCTCCGCCGGACTGATCATCGCCGCGTGGCGCTGGATTTACGTCGAGACGGGCCATCTCTACGACCCCCGGAGCTTCCGGTACGAGTGGCAGGCCGTGGCGCTCCAGCTCCTCCGGCTTTTCGTCCTCCTCGTCGTGGCGGCCTCTGTCCGCCTCGTCGTCCAGTACAGCCGCGCGGCGATGGGGATCTCCGGCTCGGCAAACGTCGCCTCGGCGCTGGGGCGCGGCCTCGGCTTCGTCCTCCGCCATCCGGCCGGAACGCTGTCGCTGGAGCTCCTTTTTTGCGCAGTCGGCCTCCTCCCGCTCGTCCTCTGGGCGACCTTCGGGAGGGCGTGGG
Source organism: Acidithiobacillales bacterium (assembly GCA_050258155.1). Lineage (GTDB taxonomy): Bacteria > Acidobacteriota > Thermoanaerobaculia > UBA5066 > UBA5066 > DAOMFB01. The sequence continues at coordinate 6,020 of JBLMYG010000018.1, read as the reverse complement.
ACGGCGCGGCCGTGGCCGACTTCTGGCTTCTCCTCGCCCTTCAGCAGCTCGTCGTTCTCGTCCGGATCGTCGCGCGGGCGGCCCACCTCGGCGCCGCCTCGGCGTGGCTCCGCGGAAGCGCCCCGGCTGGCTCGTCCGGGTCCGCTCCCGCCTCCCCCTCGGCTCCCGAGACGAATCCTGTATAGAATACAGCTTCGAGACCGGAGGTCCGGATGCCCGCAAGGCTGAACATCACGATCGACCCAAAGCTCTACAAGCGGCTCAAAGACGAGATACCGCCGAAGAAGATCAGCGCCTTCATCGAGGCGGCGGTGAGGTCGCACCTTCGGCCTGACAGAGAGGCGCTGGACGCCGCTTACAAAGCGGCACGGCGCGAGCGGTGGCGCGCGCCCCTCTCCGAGGAGTGGAGCTCTGCAGAGACCGAAGGCTGGCCGACGTGAAGCGCCCGCCCCGACGCGGAGAAGTCTGGTGGGTGGCTCTCGACCCTACGCTGGGCTCGGACATCAAGAAGACCCGCCCCGCCGTGGTCGTCTCCAACGACTCCTGCAACCGCTTCGGCTCACGCGTCGTCGTCGTTCCCGTTACGAGCCACGTGGAAAGCCTCTATCCCGGCGAGGCCCTGGTCGAGATCGGCGGCAAGCGGGCGCGCGTCCTCGGCGACCAGATCCGCTCGATCGACCGCCTCCGGCTCCACTCGCGCCTGGCCGTCCTCTCTGCCGGGGAGATGCTCGTCGTCGACGACGCCCTGCGCGTCACGCTGGACCTCTCGGCCGCGTAGGGCAAGACGCCGTGGGCATTAGGCTCGTCGACCTGCTTCCGTGACGTGATGAGAGGACGTTAGGCTCCCACGGCCGGGCCTTCCCGCGGGTCGTCGCGCTCATGCTCCGGCACGAAGCGCCATGAACGGCTACCATGAAGCCGGCCGCCACATCCCTTTGACAGGCGCATATCTCTCGTACATCCTAATGCATATGCGGACGACACTGATCCTCGACGAGGCGCTTCTGAAGAAGGCCCGAGGCCTGACCCGCCTCGAGGGGAAGACGGCGCTCGTCCACGAGGGGCTCCGCGCCCTCATCGCCCGCGAGAGCGCGCGGCGGCTTGCTGCGCTGGGGGGCTCGGAGCCACAGCTTCGCAGGCCGCCCCGCCGGCGTGTCCGGAACGGGCGCACGAGGTGATCCTCGTCGACACTTCCGTCTGGGTGGACCATCTCCGAAAAGGGAATCCTCGCCTCGCGAAGCTCCTCTCCGACGCGGAGGTTCTCACCCACCCGTTCGTCATCGGGGAGCTTTCCCTCGGGCGGATCCGAAAGAGGCAGGAGGTCCTCTCGCTCCTCCGGGACCTTCCCAAAGCCGAGCCCGCGAGCCACGACGAGGTTCTCCATTTCGTGGAGCGGCACCGGCTTGAAGGCGCCGGGATCAGCTGGGTCGATACACACATCCTCTGCGCTGCCGCTCTTTCCCGCGCGCCGCTCTGGACCGCGGACCGCCGCCTCGCGTCGACGGCCGTCCGCCTCGGACTCGCCGCCTGAGCCGCCGGAGCCCCCACCGCTCCCTGGGCCTTGCAGGGCCGTAGGGCGCGCCTCCACCAAGAGACATTCACCTGCATCAAATGCATCTGCACTAAAGGCTGAACGGCCGTTCACGCCTAGAGTCCGCGGGAACCCTTCGATTGCAAGGGGAGGTCATGCCGCGGCTCGACGCCGAAACCCTCGAGATGCTTCTTTCCACGCTCCGGGACTACGCCGCCCGGGAGCTCGGGCCCGAGGTCCTGCTGAAGCTCGACCACGACGACGTCTTTCCGGAGAAGGTTCTCAGGGATCTCTACGATCCGGAGCAGATCGGCATCCATCTCCTCTTCGTCCCCGAGGATTGCGGGGGGCTCGGCGGCGGGGCGTGGGACATCTACCGCGTCTGCGAGGTCATGGCGGGAATCGACCTCGGCGTCGCCACCGGCGTCCTCGCCACCTGCCTCGGGGCCGACCCGATCATGGTCGGGGCCACGGCCGAGCAGAAGGCGCACTGGATGAAGCGGATCGCCGAGGAGGGCCTCCTGATGGCCTACGGCGCCACCGAGCCGCAGGCCGGGAGCGACCTTGCGGCGCTCCGGACGGCGGCCGTGCCGGTCGTCGAGGACGGGAAGACGGTCGCCTACAGGCTGAACGGCCGAAAGCAATGGATCTCGAACGGCGGCGTGGCGTCCCTCTACACGATCCTCGCCAATGCCCCGGCCGGCCCGAGCTGGTTCGTCGTGGAAAAGGGAACCCAGGGCCTGACGCACGGGAAGCCGGAGGACAAGCACGGCATCCGGGCCAGCAACACGGCGGCCCTTTTCCTCGAGGACGTCCTCGTCCCGGCGGAGAGCCTCGTCGGCAGGATCGAGGGGAAAGGTCTGGCGCAGGCCCAGGCCGTCTTCGGATACACGCGGCTCATGGTGGCGGCCTTCGGCCTCGGGGCCGGCTGGGCGGCGCTCGCGCGGGCGATCCGCTACGCGCAGACGCGTGTCCAGGGTGGTGCGCCGCTCTCGCAGAAGCAGGGATACACACACAAGCTGATCGTGCCGAATGCCATCCGGCTGGAAGCCGCCCGGGCCTACATCGAATGGACGGCCGAGCGGATCGACGGCGGCGAGGAGGACCTCGCGACCGAAGGAGCCGTGGCGAAGTACGCCGCGACGGAGGCCGGAAACCGGGCGGCCGAGGACTCCATCCAGGCCCTGGGAGGCTATGGCTACACGCGCGACTATCTCGTCGAGAAGATCAAGCGTGACGTGAGGATCACGACGATCTACGAGGGGACCTCGGAGATCATGGAGTGGACGATCGCCCGGGACCGCTGGCAGCTCCACCTTAAGACGAAGGGGGCCTATTTCAACGATTGGGCGGCGCGAGTCGCCGGGTCGGCCGAGACCGGCGCCCCGGCTGCGCGGGAGGCGCTCCGCTCGCTCGGCGCGCTTTTCGAGCGGTGCCGCCTCGACCGGCTCACGAGAAACCAGCACATCCTCTTCCGCCTCGGAGAGCTGGCCGCGTGGGCCGAGACGGCCGCGGTCTTTTCGGAAAGGGCGGCGGCGAAGCCTTCCACGGTTCTTCCGTTTTCGGCGGCCGTCCTCGGCGCGATGGCGCGGGTCCAAGCACGCGAGGCGCTCCTGAGGGTCTCGACGGAGGGCCTGAAGTGGGCGATGGCCGCCGGCCAGACGGACGGTGCCCTCGCTTCACGCCTCGGGATCGACAAGGCCTTCGCCGCTCAGGCGGGGCGGATCGAGGACGAGGACTACCTGGCCCGCGAGCTGGCGCGGGCCTTCCCGGCGGATTGACCCTATGAACGGATTGGCTGACCGGAGCGAGCGCGCTGCCGCCATCGTGGGGCTCGGGGCGATTCTTCCCGATGCTCCGACCGCGACCGCCTACTGGACGAACATCCGGGAGAAGCGTTACTCCATCTCCGAGGTCCGGCCCGAGCGGTGGGATCCCGCCGCGTACTGGGACCCCGACCCCGCCACGCCCGACAAGACCTACAGCAAGATCGGGGGCTGGGTCCGCGGCTTCACCTTCGACTGGAAGCGACACCACATCCCGCCCCGGGTCGCCGCCGCGATGGACGAGGGGCAGCAGTGGGCCGTCACGATCGCCGCCGAGGCGCTCGCCGACTACGGCTGGCCGAAGCGCCCTCTCGACACGGAGCGGACCGGCGTCGTCCTCGGGACGGCGATGGGAGGCGAGCTCCACTTCCTCACGGCGCACCGCGTCTTCTTTCCCGACTGGCGGAAGGCGCTGGAAGCGGTCCCGGAGTTCTCGTCCCTCCCGGAGCCGGTCCGGAAGGAGATCCTCGACGGGTGGCACGGAAGGCTCTCGTCGATGCTCCCTCCCATCACCGAGGACTCGATGCCCGGCGAGCTCCCGAACATCATCTCGGGGCGCGTCGCCAACGTCCTGAACCTCCGGGGGCCCAACTTCATCACCGACGCCGCCTGCGCGTCGACGTTTGCCGCCATCAACGCCGCGATGGACCTCCTGGCCGGAGGACACTGCGATGCCGTTCTGACCGGCGGCGTCGACCGGAACATGGGGCCGTCCACCTTCGTGAAGTTTTGCAAGATCGGCGCCCTCTCGGCCACGGGATCGCGCCCCTTCGGCGACGGGGCCGACGGCTTCGTCATGGGCGAGGGATGCGGCGCGTTTCTCCTGAAGCGACTCGCGGACGCCGAGCGGGACGGCGACCGGATCTACGCGGTCCTGCGCGGGGCCGGCGGATCCAGCGACGGGAAAGGGAAGGGGATCACCGCGCCGAACCCGGCCGGCCAGCGCCTCGCGGTGGAGCGGGCGTGGAAAGACGCCGGGCTCGACCCGGCCACGGCGACGCTCATCGAGGCTCACGGCACGAGCACGAGGGTCGGTGATGTCGTGGAGGTCGAGAGCCTGACGACGGTCTTCGGAGGCGCTCCGAATGGCTCGATCGCCATTGGCTCGGCCAAGAGCAACGTCGGGCACCTGAAGGCAGGGGCGGGAGCCGCGGGGCTGCTCAAGGCGGTCTACGCGCTGCACGAGAAGCTCCTCCCCCCGACGCTGGGCGCCGAGAAGCCGAATCCCGGCATCGAGTGGGGGCGAACTCCTTTCCTGCTCAACCACGAGCTCCGCGAGTGGAAACCCGCGAACGGGACGCCGCGGCGGTGCGGCGTCTCGGCCTACGGCTTCGGCGGGACGAACTTTCACCTCGTCCTCGAGGAGCACGTCCCCGGGATGTTGACGACGAGAAGGCGCGAGGCCGTGGCCGTTCCGTCCGCCGTCCCTTCGGCTCCGGCCGTCACGGCGCCGGCAGCCCCATTCCGGCGAACTCCCCTTCGCGGCGTCGCGTCCCTCGGCGCCGACACGCCCGAGGCTCTGGGGCGCCAGCTCGAATCGTTCACGGCGCGGGTGACCGAGGGGTTCATCCCGCCGCCGGCTCCCCCCGAGCCCGGCGTCCTCGCAGCTCCCGAGCGCCTTCTCGTCGACTTCGGCTCTGCCGAGGAGCTGCTGGAGAAGCTCGCCAAGGCGAAGAAGGCGCTCGAGGCCGGTTCTCCGAAGGCGATGTCCGCTCTCGCCTCACAAGGGATCTTCCGGGGAAGCGGCCCCGCCCCCGGGACGCTCGCTTTCCTCTTCCCCGGCCAGGGGAGCCAGTACGTGAACATGGGGCGCGAGCTGGCCGCTCGATTTCCGGAGGCAGCCGCCGTCTTCGCAGAGGCCGACCGCGTCATGGCGCCGATCCTCGGCCGCCCGCTCACCTCGCTCGTCTTCGTCGATGCGAGAGATTCCGTGGCGGTGGCGGCCGCGGAAGATGCGCTGAAGCAGACGGCCATCACGCAGCCGGCAATGCTCACGACCGACGTCGCGCTCTACGAGGCGCTTCTCGCGTACGGCTTCGCCCCCGACCTCGTCATGGGACACTCCCTCGGCGAGTACGGCGCCCTCGTGGCCGCCGGGGTGATGCCCTTCGCCGACGCCCTCGAGGCCGCTGCGGCACGCGGCCGCGAGATGACCCAGGTTTCACTCGAAGACAACGGCCAGATGGCGGCCATCATGGCCGGCGTCGAGGAGGTCGAGGCGGTCCTCGCGACGATCGACGGCTACGTCGTCGCCGCCAACATCAACAGCCGGGCGCAGTGCGTCATCGGCGGAGCGTCGGCCGCGGTCGAGAGTGCGGTTGGGGCGCTCCAGAAACGCGGCGTCCACGCCATCCGCCTCCCCGTCAGCCACGCCTTCCATACGGAGATCGTCGCCCCGGCGAGCGGACCGCTCCGGAAGGTCCTCGACCGCCTCCGCGTCTCGCGGCCGCAGAGAAAGCTCGTCGCGAATGTCACCGGCGATCTCTACCCGGCGACGCCCGACGGCATCAAGGAGATCCTCCAGAAGCAGATCGCGTCCCCTGTCCAGTGGGTCAAAGGGCTCGAGACCCTCTGGGCCGAAGGAGCCCGGACTTTCGTCGAGGTGGGGCCGAAGCGGGCCCTGAAGGGCTTCGTGGACGACGTTCTCGGGGGAAGGCCCGGGC
>JBLMYG010000017.1:0-15012 GCA_050258155.1 Acidithiobacillales bacterium | reverse complement strand
CCTCTCCGCCGGCGCGGCGGTGGGCGGCGCGGCGCCGCGCCGCCACGGGCCCGTCGCTCAGGATCTTTCCGTCCCGGAACAGGACGATCCGCTTGGCGTGCTCCGAGATGTCCTGCTCGTGCGTGATGAGGACGATCGTCTTCCCCTCCTCGTTGAGGGCCTGAAAGATCGCCATGACCTCCACGGACGTCTTCGAGTCGAGGTTTCCCGTCGGCTCGTCGGCGAGGAGGATGGCCGGGTCGTTCACGAGGCTCCGGGCGATGGCGACGCGCTGCTGCTGACCCCCCGAGAGCTGCGCCGAGGTGTGATCCCACCGGTCCTCGAGACCCACGCGCTTGAGGCTCGCCGTCGCACGGGCCTTCGCCTCGGCGTCCGTCATCCTCGCCTTCCTCGAGTAGAGGAGCGGCAGCTCCACGTTCTCGAGCGCGTTGGTTCGGGCGAGGAGGTTGAAGTTCTGGAAGACGAAGCCGATCTTGTCGTTCCGGATCTCGGCGCGCTCGTCGCGGTTCAGTGCCGACACGTCTCTTCCGTCCAGCTGGTAGCGCCCCGACGTGGGGCGGTCGAGGCAGCCGACGATGTTCATGAACGTCGACTTCCCCGATCCGGAGGGGCCCATGATGGCCACGAACTCGCCGGGCTCCACGGAGATGCTGATGCCGTCGAGGGCGCGAACCTCGGATTCGCCCATCCGATAGATCCGCGTCAGCTCCTCGATGAGGATGACGGGGTGGCTCACTCGAGACCCTGCCTCAGAAGGGGCGCCTCCCGGCGCCCGGCCCGCCCGGTGTGCCGGCTTTCGCTGTGGCGAGGCCGACGGCGATCTCGTCTCCTTCCGTCAGCTCGGAGGAGTCGACCGCGGTGTAGTTGCCGTCGGTGATCAGGGTCTTCACACGGACGGCCTTCAGCTTTCCCTTCGTACCGGGCACTTCCATGTAGACCGTGCCCGCCCTGGAGGAGGCCGGGCGGCTCCCTCCGGGTCCGGCGCCGGGACCCGCTGGCGCCGCGCCGGGGCCGCGTCCGGCCGTCGTTCCGGCGGGCGGGCCGGCCGGGGACGACGCCGGCGTCCCGGCTGCTGTCTTCGACGTCGGAGCCTTCTCCCCTTGCCCTGGCGCGCTGGTCAAGAGGTCAGCGGCGTCCGGCCGGAAGCGGAGGGCGGCGTTCGGCACGCGGAGGACCCCCTGCCGGGTGTCGACCGGTATGACGACGTTCGCCGTCATGCCCGGCTTGAGCTTCAGGTCGGGGTTCGGGACGTCGAGCATGACCGGATAGGTCACGACGTTCTGGACGATCTGCGCGGAGAGGCGGATCTGGGACACGCTCGCCTTGAAGGCCGTGTCCGGGAAGGCGTCGACGGTGAAGTTCGCGACCTGGCCCATCCGGATCTGGCCGACGTCCGCCTCGTCGATGTTCGTCAGGACCTGCATCTTGGTCAGGTCCTGCGCGATCGTGAAGAGGGTGGGAGCCTGGAACGAGGCGGCGACGGTCTGGCCGAGGTCGTACGCCCTCGTCACGACGACGCCGTCGATCGGCGACCTGATCTTCGTGTACGACAGATTCGTCTCGGCCTGCTTCAGCGCCGCCGCGGCCTGCTCGACGGCCGCGGCGGCCGCGTCGCGGGCCGTCTGGGCCGCGTCAAGGTCGGACTGCGCCTCGAGGTCCTGCTTGAAGAGGTTCTTGGCGCGGGTCAGGGAGACTTCGGCGTTCCGGAGCTCCACCTTCGCCTTTTCGAGGTTGGCTCGCTGCTGGTCCACGGTCTGCTGGAACGGCGTCGGGTCGAGCTCGGCCAGAAGCTGCCCTTTCTTCACGACCGAATTGAAGTCGGCATAGAGCTTCGCGATGATCCCCGAGACCTGGCTGCCGACGCTCACGGTCGTGACCGCCGAGAGCGTTCCGGTCGCCGTCACGGTGGCCGTGACGGCGCCGCGGTCGACCTTCACCCACCGGTATTTCGCCTCGGGGCTGCTCCCGCGCCTCATGAAGAGGAATCCCCCCGCCACGAGAGCGGCGGCGAGGAGTCCGACGAGGAGGAAAGCCTTTCTCATCGACACACCACTGTCATGAGACGTTCGCCCGCTGTTTCGGTTGGCATCCTTACTTCAAGCCCGATCCTTTCAGAAGCGGAGCCCGAGGCCGAGCCGGAAGGCGTCTTCCGCAAGGCGTCGTCCCGGCTGGCTGAACCGACGCGCCAGGAACTCGATCGTCGCCTCGAGCCACTTCACCGGGCTCCAGACGACGGCGGGCTGCAGGAGCCACTCGTGCGCTTCCGCCCCGAGATACGACCACTCCGACCAGACGATCCGGTACGTGACGGTCGGGAACTCCGCGCGAAGCTCGGCGAGCCCCGCACGCCCGTCATCATAGGCCAGATTCTGGATCGAGCCGGCCGAACGCCGCTGCCCCTCGCGGGCGAAGAAGAGACCAGTCAGGGCGAAGGGCCCAGCCGTGAGGGTCAGGTCGACGGCGAGGTCGTTCAGCCGGAAGTCGGGCCGTCCGTCGTCGTGCCCGACCCGGATGCTCGAGAGGGAGAGGCCGGGCCGAACCGTGACCAGCCCCTTGTAGACGAGGTAGGCGGCACGTGCCGTCGCGCCGTCCGTCAGCTTGGTCCCTGGGTCGGACGAGGCGCCGCGCCCCGCCTCCTCCCAGGAGCCGTCCTTGTCGCCGAGCCCTTCCCAGCGGAGCGCCCATGTCAGGCTGTCGTAGCCGATTCGCTTCTCGCCCCCGATGCCGGCGCCCCAGAAAGGGTTCCGCGTGACGCCGTTGTCGGTGAAAAGGGTCCCGGTGAACGTGTCGTCCGCCAGGCCGAATGCGCGCTCGCTCTTCCCGGCACGGACGTCGCCCGCCGGCGTCTCCGCCCAGGCGAAACCTTCCTGAAGCCAGACGGCGGTGTTGTAGTAGGGACGGAAGCCCCCCGGCGCCCCCCTCACGTCGGCGCGGGCTCCGAATCCTTTCAGCTTCAGGTCCCCCGTGAAGAACACGTACCAGAGGCTCGGCGTCGGAAGTCCCCCGGGCTCGACAGGGATGAAGCCAGCGGCGATCGCCCCGGCGCCGATCATGGGCTGCTGCGCCGCCGGGGTGGGCGTCGGCTCCGGCGTCTCCCCCCCGGCGAGGGCGGCGCCCGGGGCGGCGGCGAGAAGAGCCAGCGCCGCAAGCCGGCGCGCGCAGGAAGGCCACAAGGCGACCGTATGATACGGACCGTCCCCCGGAAACGCCCTCCGGGACCGACGTCTGCAGATGAAGCCCGGCTTCGACATCCCGTGCGAGACCCGCACGCTCCCGAACGGCCTCAGGGCCGTCGTCGCCCCGGAGGCGGGCCTCCCCATCGTCACGGTGGACGTGACCTACGACGTCGGGAGCCGCGTCGAGCCGGAGGGGAAGACCGGCTTCGCGCACCTCTTCGAGCACCTGATGTTCGAGGGGTCCGAGAACGTCGGGAAAGGAGAGCACTTCCGCCTCGTGGCGGAGGCCGGCGGCACCATGAACGGAACGACGTCGGAAGACCGGACGAACTATTTCGAGACGCTTCCCGCCGAGTGCCTCGACCTCGCCCTCTTCCTCGAAGCCGACCGGATGCGCGCCCTCGTCCTGACCGACGAGAAGCTGGACAACCAGCGCGAGGCCGTGAAGGAAGAAAAGCGGCTCCGCGTCGATAACCAGCCGTATGCCCCTTCGTTCGAGAGGGCTGACGAGCTGGCCTATGACGCCTTCGCGTACAAGCACCCCGTCATCGGATCGATGGAGGACCTCGAACGGGCGACGCTCGACGACGCCCGGGATTTCTACCGACGCTACTACGCCCCCGGGAACGCCCTCCTCTGCGTGTCGGGCGACGTCGACGCGGAGGACGCCTTCGCCCGCATCGCCGGCGCCTTCGCCTCCGTGCTTCCGCGGGAGACGCCTCCTCCCTTCCGCGTCGAGGAGCCCGCGCCCCGCGGCGAGCGGCGGGCCCGGCTCGACGATCCCCACGCGGCCCTTCCGGCGCTCCACGTGAACGTCAAGGCCCCGCCCCGGCGGGAGCGAGAGGCCTTCTCCCTTCTTTACGTCGAGAAGATCCTCGGCGGCGGCGAAAGCGGAACGCTCTGGAGGCAGCTCGTCAAGGACGAGGAGAAGGCCCTTTCGCTCTCCGTCCATTTCGACGAGCGGCGGGGGCCGTCGCTCTTCCGGATCTTCGCCATCGCGCGTCCGGGCGTTTCGCACGAGACGCTGGAGCGCGGCATAAGAGACGGCCTCGCCCGGCTTGCCGGTTCGGGCCCCTCGCGAGAGGAGATGGAGCGGGCCCGTCGGATGCTGGCCGCCGACATGGTCCGGTCCACACAGACGACCCAGTCCGTGGCCTTCCTCCTTTCCGAGTACGGCCTCTACGACGGGGACCCCCACCTCTGGCGGGAGGATTTCGAGGAGATCCTCTCCCTCGACGCCGCGGCGATCCGGGACGCGTCTTCGCGGCTCTTTACGCCGGAACGGCTCTCCGTCGTCGAGGTCCACTCCGGAGCGGACCGGTGACGATCGCCCCTCCCAGCCCCGGTCCGCCGCGTCCCTTCGCCCCTCCGCCGTTCGTCACGGCGTGCCTCGCCTCCGGACTCACGGCCCGGGCTGCCCGCTGGGGTAAGCGCCCGACCGTGGCCGTCTCCGTCGTCTTCCCCGGGGCCGGCTGCGCCTCTGACCCGCCAGGACGGGAGGGGACGGCGGAGCTGACCGCCGACCTGTACCTGGGCGGGACGCGACGCTGCAGCGCCAAGGAGCTGGCGGCGGCGATCGACGATCTCAGCGCGACTCTCGAGGTCTCGGCCGGCGCCGACTCGTCCGTGGCTCGTCTCGGCATCCTCGAGCCCGACCTCGACGCGGGCCTCGCGCTCCTCGCCGAGGTCCTGACAGAGGCGACCTTCCCCGAGGACGAGTTCCAGAAGAGCCGGCGGCGACAGATCGACACGCTGAAGGAGCAGCGCTCCCAGCCCGACTTCCTCGCCCACGAGAGGCTCCTCGACCGACTCTACCCCGGGCACCCCTATGGGCGGCTGACACCGACGGAACGCGGCCTCGCCTCCACCGACCGCGACGATGTGGTGCGGTTCTCGGCAGAGCGCCTGTCGCTTTGCCAGGCGACGCTTCTTCTCGCGGGCTCGGTGGGGCCGGAGCGTCTCCTCGCGGCGGCCGAGAGAGCTTTCGGCGGCCTCCCGATCGTCCCGGCCAGTCCGCCTCCCCCCATCGCCGACGCTCCACCGGTCCGCGATGTCTCGGTCCACCTCGTCCACAGACCCGGCTCCGTCCAGACGAATCTCCTGTTCGCCCGCCCCGCGGTGGCGCGGAATCACTCCCGCTATCTTCCGGCCCTCGTCGCCAACCAGTCACTCGGGGGCGGAGCGTCGTCCCGCCTCTTCCACGTCCTCCGCGAGGAGCGGGGGCTGACGTACGGCGCCTACTCCTCCCTTTCGCCACGCGTCCGCGCCGGACACTTCGGAGCCTCGATCGACTGTCGGACCGACGTGACCCGCACGGCCCTGGAAGGTCTCCTCGGCCTCGTCCGCGACTTCGCCGCGGAAGGGCCGACGCCTGCCGAGCACGAGCGCTCGATCCGGTACCTCTCGGGGATCTTCATCCTCGGCCGCGAGACCCCGGGAGCCATCGTCCAGGACGAGGTCTCGCGGCTTCTCAACGGGCTGCCGGACGACGAGTGGGCGACCTTCCGCGAGCGCCTCGCGGCCGTGACGGTCGAGGACGCCCGCGAGGCCGCGCGCGACTTCTTCGATCCCTCGATCGGCGTCCTCGCCGCCGTCGGCGACGAGGCGAAGCTCCGCCCCGTCCTCGAGGCGTTCGGCGAGGTCACCCTCTGGGACGCGGACGGGCCGCGGGCATAGAAAAGACTCCGCCGAAAGGCTCGTCGTGAGCGGCTTCCAGTCGTACCGTCTTACGTTCCGGCTTCAATAGGGCCAGCCGAGAATGGCGTTGGCGACTCCGTGGTAGTAGGAGAGCGGGCGGTCGGGAACCCATCCATAGATCGGGTCCATGACCTTCACAACGGCGTCGGGGCCGTTCGAGTTTCTTATCGCCCAAATGACGCCGGCATGGGCCAGCTCTACGCTGGCGGTTACCGAACCGCCGGAGACGACGATATACAGATGCCCTTTGTTCTTTAGAAGGGAATAAAGCAATCCACCCGTCAGCTGTATCACTTCGTGCCGGAGGAAACGACGGTAGTTCATTCCGACCATCTCCGCCATGAAGCGAAATTCGCCTTTTATGTCCAGACCGCCCAGCTTCTGGTCCTTAGCGAAGAGCCTGACGGCTTCGTCCATGTCGTCCAGCCAGAAAGCTGCCTTGCTTTGAGTGACTTGCACCCACGCTACCAGGGCCGCCGCCCAGCATTTGTAGGACTTCTCCGGCTGAAAGATTTCGTCGGGCCGCAACCTTTCGATGGACGCCATGCCCCGCTCCTACGCCGCAGTCGTGCCGATCACCGCCATTATCTCGCCACTGTCGAGATATTGAGATTCGGCCGCCTTGCCCCTACCCCAGCCTCTCGTGGCTTCTCGGGGGCGGTCCTGGAAAGAGGCGTGTCAGCTCTCGGCGCCGCCTTTCTTCCCGGAGGAGAGCGAGAACTCCCCCGAGTCAAATCGGCCGTGGCGGAGCGCCCGCGCCTCGAGCATCCTCCGGAGCCGCGTCCGGAAGGTGAGGACCTCGAGATGCCGAAGGCGCCCTGCCTCGCCGGCGAGCCGCCGCTGCTGGGCGCGGGCGATGGCGAGAAGGAGGGCGCTCCGGACGTACTCGCGTCGCTCGTCGGGGCGGCCGAAGCGCTTCTCGAGGGTCCGCCGCCACGGCACCTCAAGAGCCCCCGCGTCCTCCGCGGGAAGGAACCCGAGGCGGACCTCCTCGCCGAGCTCCCGGCGGACGCGGCCACGCTCGGCGAGGACCGCCGGGACCCACGCGAGGACGCCGAGTCCCGCGGCCGCGAGGGCGACGGCCCCCCGCCGCGAGAGCACCCGGCCGGCAGGGGACGCCGCGGAGGCGGCCAGCGCCGCCGGCAGGAGCAGCGCCGAAGCGAGGACCACCGCCCGTCGACTTCCCGGATCGGCCGCCGACCGGACCGACTCGGCGGAGAGGAGAGACACGGCCGAGAGGACGATGACGGCCGCCGACACGGCGGCCGGAGCTCCTTCGCCGCGGAAGGCGACCGCGACCACCGACGCCGCCGGAAGCCCGAAGAGCGCCCCAGCGAACGCGCCTTCGCCGGTGATGGCGAGCCGGCCCCTCGCGAGCACGGCCGCTGCGAGCGCCGCGAGGACGAGGACGGACAGGCCGCCGGCGAGGGGTCCGGGGACGGGACGCGGACCCCATCCGAACGCGGCGAAGCCCGAAAGGAGCCCCGCCGCCGCGATGCGTGCCCGCTCCCGCGTGCGGCCGGCCGCGACCGCGACGGCCGCCAGCGCGGCCAGCAGCCGAAGCCCGACCTCCGTGGTCACGAGACCGGCTCCCGGAGAAAGTGGAGCCGCGTCTCCTCGACGTCGCGCCTGATCTGGGCTGTCAGCTCCAGCATCGACGGGAAAGCCCGCTCCTCGCGAAGCCGGCGGAGGAACGCGAGGCGCATCTTCTCCCCGTAGACGTCGGAGGAGAAGTCGAGGACGTAGGTCTCGATCGTCGTTGCGTAGTCCTCGTAGACGGTCGGACGCCGGCCGACGTTCGTGACACAGCCGAAGCTCCGCTCGAACGACGGAAGGTAGATGGTGCTGACGTAGACGCCGTCGAGGGGGAGGAGCTCGTTCTCGGGCTTCAGATTGATCGTCGGGAAGCCGATCTTCCGACCCATCCGGTCCCCCTTGGCGACGAACCCCTCCATCGAGTACGGACGCCCCAGGAGGCGCGCCGCGAGGCCGACGTCTCCGGCCTGCACCGCCTCCCGGATCCGCGTCGAGGAGATCCTCGCCTCGCCGTCCGTCACGTCCGCGATCCCCACGACCGCCATCCCCCCTTCGGCGCCGACGCGCGCGAGGAGCTTCAGGTTCCCTTTCTTGCGGTGTCCGAAGGTGAAGCGCTCTCCGACGTGGACCTCCCGGGCCGCGAGCCGCTTGAGGAGAAGCTCCCGGACGAACGTCTCGGCCGGGGTGAGGGAGAAGTCCCGCGTGAAGGAGACGATGAGCATCGTCTCGATGCCGCACGCCTCGATCGCCTCCTCCCGCTGCGTGAGAGTCTGGATCATCTTCGGCGCCTCCTCGGGCCGGAGAACCTTCAGGGGGTGGGGGTCGAAGGTAACGACGACCGAGGGGATGCCGAGCGACGCGGCCCGCGCCGCCACGTCGCGGAGCATCTTCTGGTGGCCGAGGTGGACGCCGTCGAAGTTGCCGACGGTGACGATCCCCCCTTTCGGGAGGTCGTGCGTCCTGAGCGGGTCGCGGATGACGTTCACGAGGCGGAACGAGATCCTAAGCCCGCACGCGCCCGACGAGATCGTACGGGTGCGCCCCCGTCACCTCCACCCTCACGATCTCTCCGATCCGCGCGGACCACCCCTTCGGGAGGTCGTTGATCAGGATGCGGCCATCGATCTCGGGCGCCTGGGAGGCAAGGCGCCCCTCAAGAAGATGGTCGCTCTCGGAGCAGGGCCCCTCGAGGAGGGCGTCGAAGAGCTTTCCGCGCTTCGCGCAGTTCTTCGAATGGGAGATCCTCTGCTGGATCGCCATGAGGCGCGCCCGGCGCAAAGATTTTTCTTCGAAAGGAAGAGGGTCTCCCAGCGCCTCGGCGCCCGAGCCGGGTTCCGACGAGTACGTGAACACGCCGACGTTGTCGAACCGGATCTCTTCGAGGAATCTCTCGATCTCCGTGACGTCTTCCTCGGTCTCTCCCGGGAACCCCACGATGAACGTCGTTCGAAGAGCCATTTCGGGCACACGTTTCCTCATCTCTTCGAAGATTCTCCGGAAGGCCCTCCCGTCGCCTCCCCGCCGCATGGACGCGAGGATCGTCCTGGAGACGTGCTGGAGAGGCATGTCGACGTACGGGAGGAAGCGACCGTTCTCCTCCATCACGTCGAGAACGCTCCCGTGGAGCGTCGACGGGTACGCATAGAGAAAGCGGATCCACGGAAATGACGTCTCGCGCAGGAGCGCCCTCACCAGTGTCGCGAGACCGGCCCGGTCGAGCCCGAGATCTTCGCCGAACCGGGTGGTGTCCTGCGAGATGAGGACCAGCTCGCTGATTCCCTGCGCTTCGAGCCACCGGGCCTCGGCCAGGAGGGATTTCACCGTGCGCGAGCGCTGGAGACCCCGCATCTGCGGGATCGTGCAGAAAGAGCACGGGTTGTTGCACCCCTCCGCGACCTTCAGGTACGCGTGCCCCTTGCGGCCCGTCAGGACCCGCGGCGCTCGCTCGTCGTAGAGGCGCGTGGCGAGCGGCTTCCGCGTGAAGCGCGGCAGCTGTGGAAGGCCGAGAGCGGCCGCCGGCACCGTCTCCAGCTCGTCGAGGCCGAGGAAGTGGTCCACCTCGGGGATCTCCGCGGCCAGCTCGGCGCCGTACTTCTGGACCATGCAGCCGGCCACGACGACCCGGTCGACCTCCCCCGCCTCCTTGCGGCGGACCTCGCGGAGGATGGCCGCGACCGATTCTTCCTTGGCCCGGTCGATGAAGCCGCAGGTATTCACCACGACCACGCGGGCCGCCTCCGGGTCGCAGATCTCGAAACCCTCCTTCCGGAGCTGTCCGAGCATCACCTCGCTGTCGACGAGGTTCTTCGGGCAGCCGAGCGAAACGACGCCGACGGAAGGGAGGAGAGGCTTCTTCGTCACGGATAGATTCTGTAGAGCATCCGGGGGTACGGGATGCACTCGCGCAGGTGCGCCGCGCCGCACATCCAGGCGACGAAGCGCTCCAGCCCCATGCCGAAGCCGGAGTGAGGAAAGGTGCCGAACTTCCGGATGTCGAGGTACCACTGGAAGGCCTCGACCGGCAGCTCCAGAGCTCTGATGCGTGAAAGGAGAAGGTCGTGGTCGTGGATTCGCTGCGAGCCGCCGATGATCTCTCCGTACCCCTCCGGCGCGAGCACGTCGAGGCAGAGGGCGACGGACGGATCGGCCGGATCGGGCTGCATGTAGAACGCCTTGATCGAGGCCGGGTAACGCGTGACCATGACCGGCGTGTCGAAACCCTCGGTCAGCGCGGTCTCCTCGTCGCCGCCGATGTCGTTGCCGAACGTCACCGGCATCCCTTTCTTCTGGAGGATGCCGATCGCGTCCCGGTAGCTCATCCGGGGGAACGGCTTCTCCAGCGTCGGCTCGAGCTTCGTAACGTCCCGCTCGAGGCGCCTCAGGTCCTCCTTCCGCCGGTCGAGGACGCGGCCGGCCAGCTCCTTGACGAACTCTTCCGCGAGGTCCATGAGGCCGTCGATCTCGAGGAAGGCGACCTCGGGCTCCACCATCCAGAACTCGCGGAGGTGCCGCCGCGTCTTCGACTTCTCGGCGCGGAAGGTCGGCCCGAAGCAGTAGACCTTCCCGAGGGCCGCCGCCGCCGGCTCGAGATAGAGCTGCCCCGACTGGGACAGATAGGCCCTCTCTTCGTCGGTGTATTCGGTCTCGAAGAGGGTGGAGGTCCCTTCGCAGGCGTTCGGCGTCAGGATCGGCGAGTCGACCCGGGTGTAGCCCCGCGCGAGGAAGAAGTCGTGAATGGCGCTCTCGACCTCGCTCCGCACCTTCAGGATGGCCACCTGCTTCGAGGAGCGGAGCCAGAGGTGCCGCTGGGAGAGGAGGAAGTCGACACCGTGCTCCTTCGGCGTGATCGGCCAGTCGCGGCAGAGGTCGAGGATCTTGACGTCCGTCACCGCGATCTCGACGCCCCCCGGCGAGCGGCTGTCCGCGCGGACGAGGCCCGACACCTCGATCGTCGACTCCTGCGTGGCGCGAATCGCCTCGTTCCAGACCTCGTCGGTCACGTCCGCCTTCGAGACGACCCCCTGAACGTATCCGCTCCCGTCCCTGAGGACGAGGAACCAGATCTTTCCCCCCTTCCGCCAGTGGTAGAGCCAGCCCTTGAGCGTCACACTCTCGCCGACGCGGTGCGGCAGATCCGCGATCGAGACCGGAGCCGTCATGAGGCGGGGAGGATACAGGACGTCAGCGCCTCATCCTGGCCCGCCAGGCCTGGATGACAGAGGTCGCCTGCGAGAGGCGCAGCAGCTTCCGGTGCCTCGCCTGGATGGCCTCCGTCTCCTCTTGCGGGACCACCTGCCCCCTCAGCTCGCGCGAGAGCCGCTCGATCTCCTTCTGGAGGGCGTCCAGCTCGTGGCTCTCGTACTTCTTCAGCGAAACCGGGTTGAGCGTCAGGTAGCCGTCGGCCAGCTCGCTCGCGGCCTTCCATGCGGGTGCTGCCATTCCATCAGAATGCTACATTCCCCCGCGCATCGCAAAAGGCTCCCGGCGGGGCGGAGGGGGACACCGTGGGCTTTCCAGGAGTCGACTTCTACGGCATCGAGGAGCTGCTCTCCGAAGACGAGCGGGCCGTCCGCGACCTCGTGCGCGACTTCGTGGACGCCGAGGTGCTGCCGATCATCGAGGGGTGCGCGTGGGAAGGGCGTTTTCCGAAAGAGCTCGTCCCGAAGATGGCCGGGATGAACCTCCTCGGGGCGACGCTCTCCGAGTACGGACTTCCCGGCCTGAACAATGTCGCCTATGGCCTCGTCATGCAGGAGCTGGAGCGGGGCGATTCGGGCCTCCGGTCGTTCGTCTCGGTCCAGTCGGCGCTGGTGATGTACCCCATCCACACCTATGGCTCGAAGGGGCAGAAGGACCGCTGGATTCCGGCGCTGGCCAGGGGCGAGGCGATCGGCTGCTTCGGCCTGACCGAGCCCGACTTCGGCTCCAACCCGGCGGGGATGCGGACCGTCGCGAGGAGGGACGGTCCGGCATGGGTCCTGAACGGCTCGAAGGCCTGGATCACCAATGGCTCCATCGCCGACGTGGCCGTCGTCTGGGCGAAGGTCGGAAGCCTCGGAGGACCCGTCCGGGGCTTCCTCGTCCCGCGCGGAACGCCCGGCTTCACGACCTCGGAGCACCGGATGAAGATGTCGCTTCGGGCCTCGGTCACGTCCCAGCTCGCCTTCGAGGAGTGCCGGATCCCCGAGGAGAACGTCCTGCCGGGCGTGGAAGGGATGAAGGGGCCGCTCTCCTGCCTGACGCAGGCGCGGTACGGCATCGCCTGGGGAGCGCTCGGCTCGGCCATGGCAACCTACCAGTGCGCCCTCGATTACGCGAAGAGCCGGAAGCAGTTCCGGGACCGCCCCATTGGCGTCCACCAGCTCGTGCAGGAGAAGCTCGCCTTCATGATCACGGAGATCACGAAGGGGCAGCTTCTCGCCCACCGGCTGGGCCGGATGAAGGACGCCGGCACGATGAAGCCCCACCATGTCTCGATGGCGAAGCGGAACAACGTCTGGGCGGCCCGCGAGTGCGCGAGGCTGGCCCGCGAGATCCTCGGCGCAAACGGCATCGTGGGCGAGTACCCCGTCTTCCGGCACCTGGCCAACCTCGAGTCGGTCACCACCTACGAAGGGACGCACGACATCCACACGCTGGTCCTCGGACAGGCCGTCACCGGCCTCGCGGCGTTTGACCCGCCGGCCGACTAGCCGCACCAACTAGAATCGACTGAATGGCCATCTCCGGAAGCCTCCGGACGATGCAGTTCTCGGAACTGCTTCAGTGGCTCTCCACCGGCCTGAAGACCGGGACGTTGATCGTCCGGGGCGCCCCCGGCGAGAAGCGTGTCTACTTCCAGCAGGGAAAGATCATCTCCTCGTCCTCCACCGTCGAGCGCGAGTTCCTCGGCCGTTTTCTCGTCGGCTTCGGCTTCATCACCGAGGAGGAGCTCCTCCGCGCCCTCCAGGTCCAGCAGGAGTCGAAGGTCCTTCTGGGGAAGATCCTTGTCATGATCGGCGCGATCCGCGAGGAGGAGCTAGCCGACCTCCTCCGGCTCAAGGCCGCCGAGACGATCTACGACGTCTTTCTCTGGGAGGACGGCTCCTTCGCGTTCCTCGACGGGGAGATTCCTGCCCTGGCGATGGTCACGATCGCCTCCGAGGTAACGGGCATCGTCATGGAAGGGCTTCGCCGCTACGACGAGTGGCAGAGAATCCGGGGCCGAATCAGCTCCCTCCGCGACGTCCCGGCCGTCCTGATCCCTCTCGAGGAAGGTCTCAACGACCGGGAGAAGATGATCCTTTCCGCGATCGACGGCGTCCGCTCGATCGAGCAGATCGCCTCGCAGACCCACAATCCCGATTTCCACGTTGCCAAGTTCGTCTACGACCTCCTCGAGTCGGGCCACGTCCAGCTCGTCGGCGAGACCGAGATGGAGCGGACGTCGCCGGAGCGGCTGGAGGCCGAGCTGCAGGCCGAGATCGCCTCCTCCGCGAGGCATCCGGCCATTTTCGGCCTCCTCAGAAGCGAGGCTGCGCTTCTCCAGCCGGTACGGGCCGAGGAGCCGGTTCCGCCGGCGCCCCCCTCGCTCGTCGAGGAGGCCGCCGCGTCCGAAGCGACCGTCCTCGCGCAGCCGCGCCACCCGTCCTCCCCTTCACCCACGCCGGCGAAGGACTTCCGGAGGTTCCTCCGGCGCGACGAGTCCGATTCGAGAGCCCGCCGGTCCCCGGCACCCCGCCCCACGCCGCCGACGCCTTCCCGGACTCCCGAGGCGGAGACCGGGCTTCCCGAAGCCGTCGAGGCGGGCGACTCGCCCGCCCCCGCCCCGCTGCACGGAGAGGGCCCTGGCCCGGTGCCGAAGGTCCCGCTCTCCTCCGTTCCCCTCCTGAAGAAGCCGATGGAGGAGCTGACGTCGTTCTCCTTCACGCCGAACGAGGCCTACATCGTCTCGCGGATCAACGGTCTCTGGGACGTCCGCTCCATCGCCCGCATCAGCCCCTTTCCCGAGGCCGACGTGCTCCGTGTCCTCGCCAAGCTGGAAGCGGGGGGAGTCATCGCCTTCAAGTGATCGCAGCGGAAGCCTCCCTCGCGCTTCTGGTCGCGGCCGTCTCTGCCGCTTTCGCAGGAAGCTGGCTCCTCCTGCGGCGCCGGAGGAGGGCCCGGCGGCGCGAGCAGGAGCTGGCCCGGACGACCGGCGAGTTCCGGATGCTCAGGGAGATCTCCGTCGCTTTCTCCGCCCTCGGACCCGACGTGGACGCGTTCGAGCGGCTCTTCGAGACCCTTCGCACCCGCTTCCCTGTCCGTGCGCTCGCAGCCGTCTCGTTCGACGAGGATCCGGAAGGACTCCCCTCGGTCACGCTCGCCGGCGAGGTCTCGCTCCCGCAGCCGGCCTTCCACGACTGGCTCGCGGAGCAGCGCGACCTCGAGGTGCCGTTTCTCCCCGTCGCTCCCGCGCCACGGGTCTCGCAGGGAAAGGAGCGCGACCTCGCCCTGAACCCCCTCCTCGGCGTCCAGGTGCTCCTGCCGCTCCAGACGCCGGCCGTCATCGGCGGACTCCTCGTTCTCGAGTCGGACGACCCGGAGCTCGCGACGCCGGGGACTCTCCAGGAGCTGTCCGTCGTGGCGGACCACGTCGCCATCGCCCTCCAGGACCGGAACCTGCGGCGCCAGATGCAGCTCGTCAACGAGCGGCTCCAGAGCCGAGCCGACACCCTCCACCGGATTCTCGAGCTCTCGAACGATCTGAAGGCCCATCTGACGCTCGCGCACGTCACCGAGGCCGTGGTGCGCGCGGTCCGCCAGAGTCTCGGGTTCTCGACGGCGGCCCTCTGCCTCTACGACAAGAACGCCAACGTCTTCGAGACGAGGGCCGACACCCGCCGCACGCCGGATCCGGAGGAGGCAGCGCGGGTGCCGCGCGAGGAGATCGCAAGGTGGTTCTCGGAGAGGCACCGGATCTCGAAAAGCTACTTCGTGTCGCACCTCGACCGGACAGGTGATCCGGAGATCACGGGGCGGGTCGAGCGGCGGCGCCGGACGCCGGGGCCGGGTTCGTGGCACCGGGGGGACCGCCTGTACGTCCCGCTGACGGCGGGCGACCAGCTCGTCGGCGTCCTTCTCG
>JBLMYG010000016.1:0-6444 GCA_050258155.1 Acidithiobacillales bacterium | reverse complement strand
CGGCCGCCAGCTTGGCCTGGCTGATCCGCCCCGACAGCTCACCGCCGGTGAAGAGCGGGACGGCGACCTCGCCGCGCGTGATCCCGGCGTTGATCGGGGCCGGGCTGTTCGGGTCGCTCTGGACGAAGTCGGGGAAGGAGAAGGTGCCCTGGTTCAGCTTCAGCGCGAAGACCTCCGCCGGGTTGTCCGTCCGGGTCCAGAGCTCCGTCAGGTTGACTGACGGGAAGCGGAATCCCTTCGCCTGCCGGGCGCGCGCCTCGGCGGCCTCGAGGCGGGCGCGCGCCGCCCCCACCTCGCGGGCGTTCTCCCGGGCGCGCTGCATCGCCCCGGCCAGGGTGAGGGGCTCCTCGGCGGCGGAGGCGGCGGGTGCGGGGCGCGCGGAGAGGGACGCCCCCAAGGCGCCGAGAAGGGCGAGCGTTCGAAAGGTCGTCATCGGGCCTCCACGGGGCGCGTCATGGGTCGCAGTAAATATAGCTATATAGTTATAAATGTCAAGCGCCGGAAGAGGGATCTTCGTAACCCGAAGGGGCTCAGCAGCTTGCGAGGGGAGTTGGGCTGCGGGAGATCGCCGGGCCGGCGGCTCCCGGTCGGATTACTCGTTCCGCTCGAGCAGCTTGATGCCGAACTCCTTGCCCGCGAACGGCTCTGCGCCCCAGCGCGCCACCGGAGTGTAATGCTGGGTGAGGAAGGTCCCGAGACCCTTTAGGTAGTCGTGGCCGAAGAATCGCGGGCCGTATTCCGAGGTGTCCTTGTGGACGAGAACGACCCAATCGGGCGAATGCTCCTCGAAAGCGTCGCGGATGGCGTCCCCTCCGTAAAGGTGCGCCTCGAACGGCATCAGCGTGCCGAAGGGAGTCGGCCGGGAGAGGCCGGTCAGGACGTTGAGGAGCGATCCCTCCGGCAGGACGGCGAGGGTCTGGCCGGGGCGGGCCAAGGAGGCGAGCTCGCCGCGGACGCCTTCGAGAAGGCAGCCCCGTCCGTCGGCGTAGAACCGGTCCGCGCCCGAGCCGACGCGGCAGGTCTTGAGCGCCGTGAACGTGCGTGTCATGAAAAGAGCCTTTCCGACGAGGAGGACCAGGAAGACGACGGCCAGGTGGCGGAAGGCCCTGCCATTTCCGCCACTGCGGTCGACCGCCAGCGGGATCGCCGTCACGAGGACGGCCGCGGCGAAGAGAAAACCGGGCATCGAAAGGAACTGCCCGTAGTGATAGAGGCGAGACGCAAGGGGCGTCTTCAGAAGCAGGAGAAGGCTGAAGACCGCGAGGGGAATCCGGGCGACAGCCCCAGGCTCGGCGGCGGGGAAGGCGCGCCGGAGCCGGGCCGCATCGACGAGGATCGCAGCCGCCAGAAGGAGGGGGAACGGGCGCGAGAGTTCCAGCCACTCCGGCCGTCCGAACGTGGTCGAAAGACCCGCTGCAAGAAGACCGAGCGCAGCATAGTAGCCGGCCGGAGCCTTCCGTGGGCCCATCCGGCGTGTCCACCACGCGGCGCCGCCGAAGACGGCGATGAGAGCGCCTGTCCAGAAGAGGAGCGCTCCGAGGCTTCCGACGACGTTGTCGGTCCCGGCGACCCAGCGGTAGAAGGGCGCCTTCGGCACGCCTCCGCCGAGAAGAGGCGGCCAGGGGCCAAGGGCGGCGCGGATGGCGCCCTCCGCCGGGAGCCAGCGGAGGAAGACGAGGAAAGCTCCGAGGGGGGGGACGGCGAGCCCTGCCGCGAAGGGGAGAACGAGTCGGCTCGCGTGCTGGCCGCTCTGGCGGTCGGCGCGAGCGGCCAGGAAGATTCCCGCCCCGGCGCCGCCGAGGGCCGCGACGAACGTTTCCGGCTTCGTGAGGAAGGCGAGCCCGGCGAAAAGGCCCGCGACCGCGGCGTCGGCGGCCCGGCTGGAGCGGCCGGTCCGCGACGCGAAGAGGACCGCGAGCAGGCCGAACGCGATGCCGTGGACGATCTCGGGCGTGTACGGGGCGACGTAATTGGTGATCGAGGCGGGCGTGTACTGGCCGAAAGCGAAGACGAGGAGGAAGAGCAGGCCGCCCGCTGTCGCCGCGAACCGGTCGAACGCGTCGGCGAGGAGGCGGAAAAGGAGCGCCGTGACGGCCGCGACCACCGCGAGGTTGAAGGTCGTGAGCGTCGAGATCGTGGCGCCGAAGAGCCGGAAGAGAAGGGCGTCGATTCCCGCCGAGAGCGGGCCGTGGAGGAGCGCGACGTCGCGGTAGGGGACCTTTCCGCCGGCCACCTCGCGGGCGATCTCCATCGCCTGTCCGAAGTCGATGAAAGGGTCGACCCATTTCCGCCACGTCAGCGCGGTCATCGCCGCGAAAGCGGCGGAGAGAAGGACAGCCGGGAGACCTGCCCGAATCCGCGGGCTCTTCGCAGACGGTGGGGCCGAGGCGCGGGAGGATCGGCGGTTCGCCTTGCGCCTCACGTCCGCTCTCAGGCCGGGTCGTTCAGGAGGGCGCCGAGCTGCTCCACGACGCCGTCCGCCGCCGTCCGCTCGAAGGGGCCGTCGTAGAAGCTCTTGAGGTCGAGAGGCCGGTGGATCCGAATGGAGCACTTCCGGAAGAGCTTCCCGGGAAGCTGCTTGTGGAGCAGGAGCCGCCGGAAGCCATCCACCCGGACCGGCACGGCGACGGCCCGCGTCCGGTGGAGGATCTGCGCGATCCCCTTCCGGATGGGCGCCCCCGGCTGGGTCGTCCCGGCGGGGAAATGGAGAAGCCAGCCCCTCCCGATCGCCTCTTCCAGCCGGGCCACACCCTCGAGGTCGACGGGGCGGCTGACCTCCTTTCCCGCGTCACGGAACGAGCGCCGGAACGTCACGCCGCCGGCCTTCTTGAAGAGGACGGTCAGCACGTTCTTCGTCATCGTCTCCTCCGCCGCCGAGAAGCGGAGGAACGGGTCCTCGAGGTCGAACCCGTGCTTCAGGTAGACGAGGTCGAAGAAGGCGATCGCCTCCATGAAGTACGACTGGTGGTTCGCGAGGAAGACGACGTTCTTGTGCGGCAGCGTCTCGAGGAGGCCGTCTCCCTCGACGTCCACCTTGTTGAAGAGGCGGAAGTAAGGGATCGTGAACCCCATTCCGAAGCTGAGGATCACGCCGTGCCGGACCCACCGGTCCGGGAAAAAGCGAAGGAGCCTCCTCACGTCCCCGCGATTCTAGGAGACGCGTCAGCGGCCGCGTTACCGCCGCCGACCGATTGTCGGCCGCACACTCGTGCGGGTTGGACTCGCCGTCGGCTCCTCAGATCAGTTCGGCGCCGCAGTCGCTGCCGCTCTCGCAGCGACCTGCCACCCTCTTCGCGGCGGGTTTCCGGACAAGTCCTGCAGGCGAACTCCCATGGTCTTCGGATCCAGCGTCAGGTGAATCACGCGGTTGCCCTCGACATATCCGAGATGCCCGAACACGAGCCTGGCATCCTGGAACTTCGTCGGGAGTCCTGCCACGGACCGGGGCAGTTCCATCGTCCACCCCGCCGGTCTCGCTATCGTCAGGATGCCGTCATTCAAGGAATGCTGTAATTGACCGCTCGATAACGCCACGGGCAGTATGAACAGCCACTTCCTGAGAACCACGCGGAAATCTGCTACGCGAAGGGTCATTGCGCCATTTGCGATGCTCAGTCGATCGAACACGACGCGCCCGCGGACGCTGCCGAGGACCGCACCCTTGTTTGCGATCAATGGCCGGCCGTTCAGTGTTGCTTCTGTTGCCTGCAGCTCGACTTCCGCCGAGGGATTCGTCGGATCCTCTTTCAGCGACACGGCACCGGCGCTCAGAACCACCTCCAGCTTCTGGTCCTTGGTGTGAAAGATCCCAAGAAGCTTTCGGTCAGGGATCGTTGTCCGCACGCGAATGGGCAGCAGTTGTCCCAGCAGTCCGGTTCCGGTTTCGCCAGGCCTCACGGCACCGAAGAACGACTCCCGCAGCGTCGCGCCAAGGTTGGCATTTCGCGCAGCGCCCACCGGCATGTCGGCGTCCATATACATCTTGGCGAAAACTCCAGGCGCCGGAGGCCTGCGTCGCTCGCTGCCGATCGTGCCGTCGAACAAGAGCCATTGGTTGCTCATGCTGACGCGGACGACGACGGGCACCGCCTTGGAGTGGGGATTCGGGGCGGACGTCCAATGGGAGAGTGTACCCGCGCCGAACTCGAAGGTTGTGGCGTTGGAGTCGGTGAGCGTCACGGGAATGGCGGCGGGGATCGCCGGTACCGGGAGCGTGAAGGGGAGGAGAACGTGATGAAAGGCGAGATGCCAGTTTGGGCAAACGGCCGCCGAGAGGACGCCTGCGACACTGGCCTTTATCGGAACGGCTCTCCGGACGGTCGACGCCGTGGTCGCCAGGTCGATCGTGAGATCGCCGCCTCCGGGGCAATCGAATTGGTCGTTACCAAGGTGAGAGCTGAGCGGCAGATGTAACGAAAGGTTGAGGCCGGGCAGATCGTCGGCGTCTGTCCAAGGGGAGAGGGATAGGTTGACTCCCGGGAGTGCGGCGAGAGAGAAAGGGGATCTGGTCGGGTCGCAGCCGCAGATGGGATGCAGCTCGCCTAGTTGTATGAAGCCGCCGAGCGTATAGCCGGCGAGGTTAGCGGCGGCCTGAGTGAGCAGGCTGCTATCGACCTGGATGCGGAGGTCGGTGTCAACGGCAGGTGCCGGGCGCCAGGCCGCGCCAGAGGCGTTCAAAGCGGCGTCGCCCTTCGTGGGCTGGGGGTTGACGTGACATGAGGAACACGTCTGGACGCGCGCGTCCTTGGCTCTGGCCTGCTTCATGATCTCCGTGGTGGCGGACGCCGGCCCAGTGGAAAAGAGGAGGGCGGCGCACACCACCGGGAAGGAACGGAGCTTCAGCATAGGGTCCTCCTCTGATCGGAGATGGAGAAGGATGCGGTGCGGGGAGGCAGACAACCGCTCCACGCAGTTTGGTACGAGGTGCTGGACTCGTCGCGGGCTCCGTGCTGACCGTTGCGGTAGAGCCGGGCCGTATTCTGCTCCTTCAGCACGGCGGTTCGAACGAAGGGTGCCGTGACCTGCTCCCCAAATGAGATCCACTCGGGGTGTGAGTGTCTGGCTTGAAATGGGTCCTCACCCCGTCCTTAGCCAGGTAGCTCTGCGAGTTTTCGGGCTTCGATCTGGTTCGTGTCCTCTGTTTGTCCGGCCCGGTACCGGGCCGGCGTTTCCAGTCCCAGACTGCTGTGGGGCCGCTCGTTGTTGTATTCCTCCTTCCATCTTTCGAGGATCTCCCGGGCGTCCGGGAGGTCCTGAAACCAGTGCTGTGAAAGGCACTCTCGTCTGACCGTGGCATTGAACGACTCCGCGTAGGCGTTGTCGACCGGCTTGCCCGGCCTCGAGAAGACCAGCTCGACCCGATTCCAGTAGGCCCAGGCGTCGAGTGCCTTCGAGGTGAACTCCGTCCCGTTATCCACCTGGATTCGCCGAGGCAGGTCGCCGCGGGTCCTGCCGGCACTTCCGAGGATCTTTGCGACGTCGCCTCCGCGGAAGGACGAGGCGGCTTCCAGGGCAACGCATTCCCTCGTGTAGGTGTCGAGGATCGTCAGGACCCTCAGGCGGCCGCCGTCGGCCAGCGTGTCGTGCATGAAGTCCATCGCCCAGGTCTCATTCGGCCTCTGAGGCTTCGGCTGCTCCACCCTTCGGGCCGCACTCCGCCGCCGCCGGGGCCTCTTCCGCCGCAGCCCCAGCCCTTCCTCGATGTAGAGCCGGTACGTCCGCTTGTGGTTGATCTTCCAGCCCTCTCGCCTCAGGTAGACGTGCATCTGCCGGTACCCGGCATGGGTCCGAGTCGCCGCCAGCTCCCGCAGGCGCCGCCGAAGCGGGTCCTGGCTCGGCTTGCGGCTTCGGTACCGCACGCTCGACCGATTCACCGCCAGAAGCCGGCACGCCCGGCACTGCGAGACCCGGTAGGAGGACTCGGCCCACGCCACGACCACCCGGCGCTGCGCGGGCCTCACCATTTTTTTCGGAGGGCCTCCTGCAGAATCGTCCGGTCCAGCGTCAGGTCCGCCACGATCCCCTTCAGCTTGCGGTTCTCTTCCCGGGTCTGCCGCAGCTCCCGAAGCTCCGTCACCCCCAGGCCCGCGTACTTCTTCTTCCACCGAAAGTACGTCGCCTCGGCCACGCCCATCTTCCGGCAGATCTCCTCCACCGGCGTCCCGGCTTCTCCCTGCCGCAGGGCCACCGCGATCTGCTCCTCCGTGTACCGGCTCTTCCTCATCGATCCGTCCTCCCGGCTCCTCCCGGAGCCTCAGAACGAACCGAAATCTACGCCCCTTTACGAGAGCCGCCCCTGGCTAAGAACCGGGGATCAGACCCCCCTTTGGAGCTGAGTGGGACGAAATCAGGTTTCTTGCCGGTACTCTAGGCAGCGATGGGCTCGCGCGTCCTTCTCCTGACCGGGTCACCGGGGATCGGGAAGACGACCGCGATGCGGCGGAT
>JBLMYG010000015.1:0-9880 GCA_050258155.1 Acidithiobacillales bacterium | reverse complement strand
TCGAGGGCGTCCTTCGTCCGGATCTTCCTGAACAGGTGGTCCTTCATGAAGCCGGAGACGGTGAAGCCCGACCGGGCGAAGTCCTGGAGCTCTTCCTTCGTCGGCGGGACGACGTCGTCGTAAAAGCCGGGGATCTTCACGCGGCCCGTCCGCGCATCGAAGCACTGGCTGACGAGCTGGGTCAGCTCCGAGATCGGGTTGCGCGCCGCGCCCCCCGTGACGCCGGAATGCTGGTCCGTGGTCCCCGTCTCCAGCGAGAAGGTGAAGCCCTGCAGGCCGCGAAGCCCGGCCGGGCAGGCCGGCTTGCCGCGGGCGATCCAGATCGTGTCGGAGACGATGACCGAGTCGGTCGCGAGCTGCGCCGCCGCCGCCGTGATTCCCTTCTGGAAGCTCGGCGAGCCGATCTCCTCCTCGAACTCCCAGAGGACGCGAAGGTTGACGGGGAGCTTCGCTTCCGTGGCGGCCTTGATCCCGAGAAGGGCGCTCAGGGCGGGCCCCTTGTCGTCGGTCGAGCCGCGCGCGAAGTAGCGGTCCCCCTTCTTCGTGAAGACGAAGGGCTCCGTCTCCCAGGGCTCCGTCTCCTTCGACGCCGGCTGCACGTCGAGGTGGTTGTAGACCGTGACGGTGGGCCGCGCGGGATCGTCTCCCCACGCACCGTGGACGATCGGGTTGCCGCCCGTCAGGAGGATGGCCGCCGTGCCGCCGAATTTCCGGATCGTTTCGGCCGCGAGCTTGGCGCCTTCGTGGATGGCCGGCTTCTTCGCCGGGTCGGCGGAGACCGTCGGGATCTCGACGAACTCCCTGAGGAGCCCCTCGAACGCGTCGCGGTTCTTTCGGGCGAAGGAGAGAAGCGTCTCTTTTTCGAAATTGCTCATGCCCGAAGTCTACCCCGGGCATCACTTCGGAGCGGGCGTCTCCGGCTCCTCCGGAGGCCGCAGGCGGCGCTCCAGGCGCTCGCGCCGGCGGAGATGCCGCTCCTCCTCCTGCTTGTAGAGGTACTTGATGGAGTGCTTCGGGATCAGGAGGTTCGGCGCTCCCTCGCGGTTCACCTTGAGGACGTCCTTGTCATACCACTCGATCCAGCCCCGCACCTCCTCGCCGTCCACGAGCTTCACGACGATCGGCGTCCGCGCCTGCATCTGCTTCAGGTAGTAGAAGGCCTCGGCGTTCGTCTGCTCGGGCGGGACCATCTTCCGGGAGGACGGCACGCGAAGCCCCTGATCCCGGCGAACCTCCGCGAGGGAAGGGCGGATCAGCTTTCGTGGACCCAGCTCGGCCATCGGATCGGAAGGGGGAGGAGGGACGGGGGGCTCGCCGCCCGCGGGCGGCTTTCGGGACATGGCCATTACGTTGTCTCCTGCGGTCTTGACGGCGGACTGTCCGGTGACGGGGAGTCTAGACCGAATCGCCCCGCCGGTGCGAGCGTATCTCAGGTCGGGGCGGGAGGAGGCTGGGGCGCGGCCGTCGCGCTCCTCTCTCCCGCGCGTCCCATCCGGCGCGCGGCCTCGATCCCCCCCTCCAGCTCGTAGGCGACGCAGCACTTCAGTCGGCCGCAGTGCCCCGTCAGCTTCGCCGGGTTCGGCGTGATCCCCTGCATCTTGGCCATCTTGATGGCGACCGGGTGAAAGCCCCGGAGCCACGTGGAGCAGCAGAGCGTCAGCCCGCACGACCCGATCCCGCCCAGGAGCTTCGTCTCGTCGCGGACCCCCATCATCCGGACGTCGACCCGCATCTCGAACTTTTCGGCCAGCGCGCGAGCCAGGTCGCGCGTGTCAACTTTCTTGTCGGCCGTGAAGAGAAGGACGATCTTCCGCCGGTCGAAGCCGATGAGGGCCTTCACCACGTTCAGGTCGAGCCCTCGCTCCTCCACGAAGCTGTCCGCGGCGGCCTTTGCCTCCCGCTGCATGTCGAGGCGCTCGGCGTAATCCGCGTACTCCGAATCGGAGGCGAGCCTGAGGAGCCGCTTGGCCTTCCTCGCGGAGCAGGCCTTCGGGAGGATCGGGGACGCCGTCGTCACCTCGGCGAACTCCGGTCCGCCGTCCGACTCCACGATGAGGCGCTCGCCCGGCTTGACCTGCACCTCGCCCGTGAAGACCAGCGTCGTCTTTCCGTCTTCGGCGTCGGCCAGCCGAACCCCGACGTAGTTCCCGCCGGGGTTCGTCAGGGTGCCAAGCGAGCAGCCCATGCAGCCCCCCATGCCTCCATTGTGCCAAACCGGGCGGCCCGGCGCCCACAGGTGCTTACCGGGATCCTCTCGTCTCCCGCGGATTTCCGGAGACCTTCGCAGCCGACGTGGCCGCCGGGCAGATCGCCCCCTCGAAAGGCTCCAGGCTCCGAAATCTTCTCGTCATCGCGGTCGGCGGCCCCGCGGGGCGCCCATTGACGAAATGATGTCGAAGAGAATGATGCTATGATGCTCCCATGAGAACCACCTTGACGCTCGATGACGACGTGGCCGTCCTGCTGAAGGAAAGAGCCCGCCGCCAGGATCTCTCCTTCCGGAGGGCGGTGAACGACGCCTTGCGGGCGGGGCTGCTGAGGACGGGCTCGGGCCGGCCCCGTCGCTACCGCCTCAAGCCAGCGTCGCTCGGGGGTCCCCTTCCGGGCATCGACCTCGACAAGGCGCTGGGTCTCTCCGGAACGCTGGAGGACCTCGAGATTGCCCGGAAGCTGGAGCTCCGGAAGTGATCCTCGTCGATGCCAACCTCCTCGTCTACGCCGTGGATTCGGATTCCCTGCGCCACCGCCCGGCCCGGCGCTGGCTGGAGGAGACCCTCTCGGGCTCGTCTCCGGTCGGCCTTCCATGGATCGTTCTTCTCGCCTTTCTTCGCGTGACGACGCGCACGGGGATCCTGAGAAAGCCGCTTCGGCCGGAACGCGCGCTCGGGTACGTAGATTCCTGGCTGGCACAGCCCTACGTCTCGGCCGTCGGGCCGGGCCCGGGGCACTGGGCCGTCCTCAGAAATCTCCTCAGGGCGACCGGCCTCGCAGGGAACCTCACCTCGGATGCGCACCTCGCCGCGCTCGCCCTCGAGCGCGGCGCTCCGGTCTACTCGACCGACCACGACTTCCGGCGGTTCCCCGGCGTCGAGCACGTCGACCCTCTTGCCGTGCTGAAGACGTGATCAGCTAGGACGCGCTCTTCAGGCTTTTCACGAGGGCGTCGAATCCGGCCTTGGCCTTCCCGACGCTCTTCTTCGGGCCGGTCAGCTTGAAGAAGACGGGACCCTGCGGTCCCTCGGCGATGGCCCCCTCGAGGGCGTATCCCTTCTCCGGCGTGGAGGCCGTTCCCATCCCCATGGCGCCCGTGTACGTCCCCTCCGTCGTGCAGAGCGTGACGGTGATGGAGCCGACCTTCATCTGAGATCGGGACGGCGTCTTCGAGCCCGGCTCCGGCGTCATCTGCGCGAACCAGCGGTCGACGTTGGCGTCGACCCCCCCTCCCTGCCCCGGCCCGAAGTAGAAGACGGCCACCTCGCCTCCCTCCTTGTCGCCGGGGGCGGCCGGTGTCCGGTACGTCGCCACGCGCATGGAGGAACCCGGCGCGCTGATCCAGCCTTTCGGCACCGTCCAGGAGAGGCCACCGGCCGTGGTGGGACTCTCGACGGAGGCGGGCTGCGGCGCGCCGCCGTGTGAGGCGGCGAGCTGGGCGAGGACGACGATCGCGGTCAACATCATGGCCTGAATTCTTCCATACTCCGGAGTATGGGGAGCCTCGCCGAACTTTCCCTGAAGAACCGGCTCTTCATGGCGACCTACCGGTACCGTGCGCTCGACCCGGTTCCCTTCACGGCGCCGCGAAAGCCGGTCCCCTCCGCGCGGATCGCCCTCGTGACGACCGGCGGCCTCTATGCCCCGGGCCAGCCGCCCTTCGACGTCGCCGTCAAGGGGGGTGACGTCTCGTTCCGCGAGATCGCGGCCGACGTCGATGTCTCGACCCTCGGCATCGCTCACAAGTCCGACGCTTTCGATCAGACCGGCCTCCGGAAGGACCGGAATCTCGGCTTTCCGCTCGACCGGCTTCGCGAGATGGCCGCCCGGGGAGAGATCGGGGAGCTGAACGGACGCCACATCTCCTTCATGGGCTCGATCACCGCCCCGGGGCGGCTGACGGCCCAGACGGCCCCCCGTGCGGCGGAGCTTCTTGTCTCCGACGGCGTCGATGTCGCATTTCTCGTCCCGCTCTGACCGATGTGCCACCAGACGGTCGGTCTGATCGCCGGGGAGCTCGAGCGCCGGGGGATCGGCACGACCTCGGTCACGGTCCTCAAGCAGGTCACCGCGAAGGTCCGGACGCCCCGGGCCCTCTTCGCCGACTTCGCGGTCGGGTACCCGCTCGGACGGCCGGGCGACGAGGGGATCCAGACGCGCGTGCTTCGCGCCGGCTTCGCGCTCCTCGCCCATCCCGGGCCGCCGCCGGTCCTCGTCGACTTCAACGGCTGAAGAAAAACTACTGATATTCGGTGGCTGCCGCTGCAGCCGCCGACAGAAGCTAATCTGCTCTCGGCTGACCGGTGTCAAGGGTGCGCTTCGCGCGCCGCGAAGCGGTCGAAGACCCTTGACTCTGGTCAGCCGATTGGGTCCGGCCCTTATCTCAGAAACGCTCCGGACCGCTCGCGCAGGATCTCGAGAGGGCCTTTCCCGATGTCGTGCCGGAAGTGCTTCCCCTCGAACCGGATCCCTTCGGCCGCCTCGCGCGCCTTCTTGAGCGCCGTCGAGAGCGAACGGCCACGGGCGCAAACCGACAGGACGCGGCCGCCCGCGGTGACGAGCTTCCCCTCGCGGTCGTGTGCCGTCCCCGAGTGGAAGACGACGACGTCGGGATCGGCCATGACGTCCTGGATCCCCTCGATGGCCCTTCCGCGTTCGTAAGGGCCCGGATACCCTTCGGACGCCGCGATGACGCAGGCCGTCGCCTCCCGCCGCCAGGCGATCATGCCGGCTTCCTCCAGCTTCCCCCGCGCCGACGCCGCCAGGAAGGGGACGAGATCGCTCTCGAGCCGGAGGAGGACCGCCTGCGCCTCGGGGTCGCCGAAGCGGACGTTGTACTCGAGGACGTGCGGGGTGTGCCCGTCCTCGAGCATGAGGCCGACGTAGAGGACGCCGCGGAAGGGGCGCCCCTCGGCCGCCATTCCCTTCAGCGTCGGTTGGACGATGTAGGTGAGGACGTCGGCCGAGGTCCCGGCGTCGAGGACGACCGAAGGGGAATGGGCTCCCATCCCGCCGGTGTTGGGGCCGCGGTCGCCGTCAAAGACCTTCTTGTAGTCCTTCGTCGTCGCGAGCGGGAGGGCCAGCGCGCCGTCGCAGATGCACATGAAGGTGACCTCTTCGCCGCTGAGGAAGCGCTCGACGAGAAGGCGGTCGCCAGCAGACCCGAAGACCCGCTCCTCGAAGAAGAGGCGGACCGCCCGGGTGGCCTCGTCCCTGCTGCCGACGATGACCACCCCTTTCCCCGCCGCGAGCCCGTCGGCCTTGAAGACGCAGGGGAGGCCGATCCTCTTCACGGCCGCTTCGGCCTCGGCTCGCGTCGCGCAGACCTCGGCCGCCGGCGTCGGGATGCCGTACTTCTGCATGAATCCCTTCGAGAAGACCTTGGACCCCTCGAGCTCTGCGGCGAGCCGGTTCGGCCCGAAGCCGACGAGGCCGCGGTCCGCCAGCTCGTCGACGAGGCCGAGGGTCAGGGGAAGCTCGGGGCCGACGACCGTCAGGTCGACCGACATCGCCTTGGCGAAATCCGCGAGCTCGACGACGTTCTCGACGCCGATCGGGACGCAGGTGGCCTTCTCCGCGATGCCGGGATTTCCGGGGGCACAGAAGATCTCCGTGACCTCGGGTGACTGTGAGATCTTCCACACCAGAGCGTGCTCCCGGCCGCCCGAGCCGACCACGAGGATCCGCATGGTGGCGGGATCATAGTGCAGGTGCATGATTCCGCTTGAATTACCCCCGCGAGTGGCCTTAGGCTTGGCTTCGACACTACACGTCGAGATGTCTGTGTACGTCTTCGCTGCGCCTTCGACCCGCCCGGGGGGCCTCCGGTGAGCGTGACGGCGACGCCCGGCGTCGAGGAGGCCCGGAGGGCTGCCGAGGCGGCTCGCGAGCGGGCCGCCGCCCTGAACTCCGGCGGGGAGCTCCGCGGGGCCCTTCGGTTCCTCGACGAGGCTCTCGAGCACGCCCGCCGGACGGAGGACGAGGCGTTCGTCGACTGGATCCTGGCGTCCCGCGCCTCGGTGGCCGTCGAGCTGGGGGCCTCCGACGCCGAGCTCCTCGAGCTGAAGGAGATCCTCCTCCGGCGGATCGACCCGCCGACCGCCTTCCGCGCCGCCTACGCCCTCGCAATCGCTTTCGACCTTCGCCGCGACATGCGGAAGGCGCTCTTCTACGCCCGGATCGCCGGGCGCCATGCCGAGGAGCTGGGCGACCCGGCCTGCCTCGCCTCCACGGCCAACCACCTCGGCGCCGTTCTGGCGGCCTCCAGCCGGTTCGAGGAGGCTGCGGAGGCCTTCCGGCAGGCGCTGGCATGGAATGCGAAAGAGGAGGGCGACTCCGAGGTCTGGAGAGCCCAGGCGACCGACAATCTCGGGTACTGCCTCATCGCCCTCGACCGCGCGGAAGAGGGGATGGCGATGGTCCACGGCGCTCTCGACACGCTTCGAAGGAGGAACGCGTCGCACCTCCTCGTCTACCCGCTCATGGACCTCTGCTTCGGCTACCTGAAGTCAGACCGCTTCGCGGAGGCCCGCTTCTTCGGAGAGGCCGCGCTGGAGAGGCTCGAGGCGATCGGCCCGACGGGAGACGTCTCGGCCGAGAAGAACCTCCTCTATCTTCTCGGCGAGGCGTGCCATCTCGCCGGCGACGGGGCGGACGCCGAGGTCTATTTCGACCGCCTCGCCCGGCACTATCCCGAGTTCAAGAACCTCCGGACGTACCTCGAGATCTTCGATCTCAGGAACGTCATCAACCTGAGGACCTGACCGTGAAGGAGCGCCCGGCCCGCCTTTTCTTCGTCGTGCCCGCCCTCGCGGCGGCGGCGGTGCTGATCCTCGCCTCCGGGACGGCGCTCGCCGGGTCGGCGGTCCTGACGAAGTCCGGAACGCTCTACGAAGTCTTCCCGACGACATACGGCCAGGTGGTCGGCGACCCGGCCGTCCGGAACGCCGATTTGCCGGTCCTCGCCCTCCGGACGACCCCGTCGGGGGGCAGCCCGACCGTTCAGGTCGTCGACGGCACGCTGGACAGCGACGTCGAGGGATCCGAGTCGATCGAGTTCGAGGACGAGACGCAGACGGTCTTCCTCGTCTACACGAAGGAGCAGAGCCTCTTCAAGGGAGTCATCGTCTCCCTCCTCCGGGACGGAGTCTGGTCGACCCAGCTCCTCGTCCCGACGGCGGGCTTCACCCTCGGAATGAACCCGAAGATGGTCCTGACCCGCCAGCAATACGTCGACGTCTCGCCGGACGATCCGTCGCAGACGGTCATGAAGTGGCGGTCCATCGTCTCCGTCGCCTGGTGGGAGGAAGGGTCGCTCTCGCAGGCGAAGTACTCGGCCCTGTTCGTCGAGGACGGGGCGCTGAACCGCGACGCCATCTCGAGCTACAACCTGAACGACCTCGCGGGGGCGTCGGGGCCGACGAGCGAGGCGGGGCTCAGCCCGGCCAGCTACAGCTTCCCGGCGGTCCAGAGAGGTTACGCGGGCGACGGGAGCGTCCTCGTCTCCTTCGCGAACCTCGCCACGCAGCGCCAGACGGTTCTCTCGATCGGCTTCCAGTCCGCGCCCGACCCGGGGCCCGGCATCGGCGGACCGGTCGCCTACTCGCGGCACCGGCCCATCGTCCGGTCGCTCGGGGACGGGGGTATGCCGGGCGGGATCCCCTTTGCGTACAGCGTCGGCACGGTCATCTCGCCGGGCGGCACGTCCACGTTCTGGTGGATCGAGGGGACGACGATGAAGGTCCTCCCGGCGACGGCCCCGAAAGATGCGCCCCCGATCACGATCCCGATCCGGCCCGACTTCTCTGTGGACAAGGCGCTGGCCGTCGTCCGCGAGATGGTGGAGAAGGAGTAAGTCCTTCCTCCGGGCGCGGACCGGGGGTCGAGACCGCCGAACCCCGATCGCGGGAGAATAGCCGTGCCCCTTCTGCATCGGCGGGGCGCTCTCCTCTGACGACGGCATGAGAAAGGACATTCGCGAACGGCTTGCCGAGGGCATTCTCCTCGCCGACGGGGCGATCGGGACGCTCCTCGTCTCCCGCGGCGCCCCGACGGAGGGGCCGCGGTCCCCGGTCTGCGTCTCCGCGCCGGAGCTCGTGAGGGAGGTGCATGACGACTACGTGGCGGCGGGCGCCCAGATCCTGACCACGAACACATGGGACGCGAACCGTGCCAAGCTGACGAGGTTCGACTGGGCCGACTCGCTGGAGAAGATCAACCGCGAGGGGGTCCGCCTCGCGCGGGCGGCGGCCGAAGGGGAGTATGTCTACGTCACGGGCGAGATAGGACCGCTTGGCCAGCTCGTAAAGCCGTACGGCTCGCTGACGAAGCCGCAGGTCCGGGAGATCTTCACGGAGCAGGCGCGGATTCTCCTCGAGGAGGGCGTCGACCTGGTGAGCCTGGAGACATTCTCCTCCGAGCTGGAGATCCTCGAGGCGATCCGCGCGGTGCGGGCCCTCTCGAGAGACGTGCCGATCCTCGCCTCCCTCACCTTCCTGGCTGACGGAAAGACGAGCTTCGGCGACGACGCAGTCCATGCCCTCCATGCCGCCGTCGGCGCCGGCGCCGACATCGTCGGCCTGAACTGCACGATCGGCCCGGCGGAAGCGCTTGACGTCTTCCACCGCGTCGTCGGGACGCTGTCTGTCCCCGTCTCCGTCCTGCCGAACGCAGGTTACCCGTGGACCGTCTCCGGGCGGACCGTCTACCCCGCCACTCCGGCCTACTTTCGGGAGGTCGCCAGGGAGTTCGTCCGGACGGGCGTCGCGATCCTCGGCGGCTGCTGCGGCACCGGCCCCGAGCACATCGCGGCGATGGCCCGGGAAGTCGTCGGGAAGCGGCGCCTCATCGCGGCCGCGCCGCGCGCCGTCGTCGAGGTCGAGCGTCCGGCGCGTCCTGCCGAGCCCGCCATCGAGACGTCGGCGCTGAAGCGGAAGCTGGCCGACCGGAGCGCCTTCGTCATCACGACCGAGGTCGAGCCCCCCCGGGGGACCGACGCCTCCTCCGCCGTGGAGGGGGCACGCAAGCTGAAGGCCCTCGGCGTGGACGGCGTCAACGTGACCGACAATCCGATGGCACGCCTTCGGATGTCCTCCATCGCCGTGGCGCACCTCGTCCGGACGGAAACCGGCGCCGAGACGATCTTCCACGTCTCGCCGCGCGACCGAAACGTGCTGGGAATCCAGTCGGATCTCCTCGGGGCGGCCGGCCTCGGCATCAAGGCGCTTCTCGTCGTCGGGGGCGACCCGCTGAAGATCGGGGACTATCCGCAGGCCAAGCCGGTCGGCGAGGTGGATACGCTCGGCCTTCTCCAGATCGTCCGGGGGCTGAACGCCGGCATCGACCTCGCCGGGGGCGCCATCGGCACGAGCACGGACTTCGCGATCGCCTGCGCCACCAGCCCGGCGGCCCCGAACCTCGACGCGGAGATCAGCCGGCTCACCGCCAAGATCGAGGCGGGCGCCACCTTCGCCCAGACACAGCCGGTCTACGACGTCGCCGCGCTCGACCGCTTCTTCTCGCGCGAGGAGTCGAACGCCGTTCCCGTCCTGATCGGCCTCATCCCGCCGAAGAGCCTCCGGCAGGCCCTCTACTTCGCGAACGAGGTCCCCGGCATGGTCGTCCCGGAGGGAATCCTCGACCGGATGCGGAAGGCGGCGGAGAAGGGACC
>JBLMYG010000014.1:0-8220 GCA_050258155.1 Acidithiobacillales bacterium | reverse complement strand
GCGTCGACGCTTTGCGGAGAGACAGCCGAAGAGCCTTGTCGTCCCCGACGGAGAAGACCAGCAGGAACTCGCCCCCGAGCGTGACGTCCAGCCCGGCCTGAAGGCCCGTGGAGATGGTGATATTGACGGGGGTCGTCGCGCGAAGAAGCGCCGAGACCGACTTGAGCCCGGCCGTCACGACGTCGGACCAGGCGATCGAGACCCCCAGTGTCACGTTTCCCCCCGCGCGGAGGCCGAGCGCCTCCTTCGGCCTCAGGGCGAGGACGTGCGAAAAGTCGAAGACGAAGCGGGGTGAAGCCAGGTCGGTGGCGACCGCGCCCGCAACCTTCTCCGTCCGGCCATGGAGGCGGTAGTCGAAGAGGTCGAGGCCGGCGTCCGCGTCGAGGGTGAAGCCGACGCTCGAGATCTCGGCTCCCCCCTGAAGACGGAGAGTTCCCCCCAGCCGGTACTTGAGCCAGGCGCTCTCCTTCGAAAGGGCGACGGGAGGGCTTCCGCCCGCCGAAAGGATTCCGTCGTCGTCGGAATCGTCCTCGCTGTTGAACTCTTCGAGATCCGCCGCGAGGCCGGCCGAAAAGGAGAACTGGCTGGGGCCGAGCGTGAGCGTCGGGCCCTTCGCGATCGTGAAGCTTGCGAGCTTCACGGGGACAGCGGCGTTCCCCAGCTCGTCGCCTGCACAGGAGATGCTCTTGACGGCGTTCACGATCTCGTCGAGCGAGTTCAGGTTCTGGGCCATGGACCTCTCCTTCTCAGCCTTCCTCCGGCTTCGGCTTGCGCAGTGGCTTCAGGCCGGCGGAGCGAAGGTTGATGAACTTCGACAGGACGTCGAACCAGAAAGGGGCTCCGAGAGATGCGGCGAGGGCCGCGATCAGGATGCCGAGCGCCTTGCGGAACGCCCAGATGACGGGCTCCTTCCCGGGGCTCTCGCCGGTCCAGCCGAGGTTCAGGTCGAGCGCCTTCAGGTCGGCCGCGGAGGCCGCGACGCCGGCCGGCTTCGTCACGTCGCCGGTTTGTCTTTCGACGGTCTTCTCCGCGATGGCGACGAGCTGGCTCCGGAGGACCGAGTTCGAGTTGAGGCGGTTTCCGATCTGGACGGCGTCGATGTTGGCGACGAGGCAGATGAGAAGCGCGACCAGAAGAACGATCCACTGCGTCTTCCGCTTGTAGAGGCCGCCGACGCGGTCCATCCCAGCGTTGAACCAGGTCTCGACTCTCGTGCGGACCTTTTCGACGTCGTTTCCGGCTTCCCCGATGAGCGTCAGGACAAAGTCCTGCACGCGCCCCTTTGGCATCTTGGCTGCCATCCTGCGGGCCTCGTCCAGGGCCGGCAGCAGGTCGCCCGCGGATCGCGGAAAGAGGATGTCGAGGAGCGCCCGGGCGAAGTTCTCGGCCGGAATATACGAAGGCTTCCCGGCGCCGGAGAGACCGGAGATCTGGACGTGCTTGTAGAGCTCGGCGGCGAGGCCGGTGCCGGCGGGGTCGTCGAGCAAGTGCCGGAGGCCCTCCTCGAGCGTCGTGGACCGGAGGGCAAGAAAGCTCGAGACCGCCTCCATGACCGCGGTGCAAAGAACGCCGGTCAGGAGGAAGACGAGCGTGAGGCCGATGGCGACGTCGAGGATGCTGGAACCGAACATCTTCAGCCTCCCTGGCCCGTGACGAGCTGGTAGATCCGGAGGTCGCACCCGACGACGACTCCCAGGTGGGCGGAAAAAACCGTGTCGGTCGTCAGGACGCCCCCCTGCACGAGCGGCACGCGGCTCCGCTCGACCCACGCGCCGCAGTCCATCATGACGAAGGGGGTCTGGCCGTCGGCGCGATCGCCCCGGACGATCCGCGGATCGTGCGTGTGGCCGATGACGCAGAGCTTCGGCTTCGGCCGCGCCTCCCTCCGGGCAATCCCCTCGGTCCTGTCGCGGGCGGCCTCGAAGAACTTCGTTCCGGGGTCGGCCGGGCCGATGACCCAGTTGCGCGCCGAGGGGTACCAGAGGACGTTGAAGGCGCTGTTTGGCTTCAGGATCTGGGCGAGGTCGGCGTCGCTTCTCCCCTGTACGAGGTTCTTCGGGAGAGGGGGGTGCTGGTACGGGATGAAGTGGCTGAGATCGGCCGGGGTGGCCTGGTCTTTCGGCGCGATCCGGAACTCGGGCGGCGCCTTGCAGAGGTCCTGAACCGTTTCCGGGGTCTGGCGGCCGACGCGAAGGAGCCCAAACTCCTTCCAGGACGTGGGGAGGATCTCCACGGGGTCGAAGTAGTCGCCGTGCAGGACGAGGACGGGCGTGTCCATCGCGCCCGGCGTCGCCTCGGCGCACCAGATCGTCTCCTCGGCGTCGTTGTAAGGTTCGTGTCCACGCACCACGGAGAGGCGCGCATCGTGATTCCCGGCCAGAAACTGCCAGCCGCGCTCTGCGAGGAGGCCATCGAGGCATGCCCCGTGATCCCGGCGAATCCCGGCGATCTGGTCGGCGATCGGCCTGGGCCCGAGGACATCTTCCCGCCAAAGGTCGTACCGGTCTCCGAGCTGGATCTTCCTGAGGCCGGAAAAAGCATTCAGCACGTCCAGGACGGCTCCGAGCGTTCCGCGGAGGTCCCGCCGGAAGTGGTATCCGGCGAACTGGTCGGCGGCGGCGTCCGAGGTGAGGTGAAGGTCGGGCAGGAAGGCCGCGGCGAAGTCGGCCGGGATGCGGAGAAGGGTCTCCTCGAGGCGGGAAACGAGGACCAACGGGTGTCCGAGGCGGCTCGACAGGGTGGAGAGGATCTCGTCGTGCGTGACCATGACGCTTCTCCCCTAGATCGCCGGGATAAGCCGGATCGGGCCCGGCTGGACGTTCGTGGGGAGCTCCGGGATCCGGATCGTGACGAGGGTCGGCTGGCGCGGCATCGTGAAGGCGTACCGCTCGCGGGCGTCCGGCTCGGCCACGCTCTCCCGTCTCGTCAATCGAAGCTTCGGCTCGGCCGTGACCGCGCGGGTCGTGTGCTTCAGGAGGCCGTTGCCGTCGGCGTCGCGGACCTCCACCAGGATCTCGTTCGCCGCGCCCGCGGGGAGAAGGCAGGCCTTCGCCGCGACCGCGACGACGAACCGCTCGGAAGCGCCGTACTTCAGCTCGGTCCGGAGGTAGTGGTGTGCGAGCGGGCTCCGGACGAGGCTGACGTGATGGCCGTACGGCACGGGGTAGATCCGCCGTCCGTTCGGGACGCTGCTCCGGACATCGAGGGCGCTCACGACCGGGCACGTCCCGTCTCCCTCGTCGCTGACGCAGATCTCGACCTGGCCCTTCGCGTCGACTCGCGCGCTCGACGGCGTCGCGAGCCCGGCGCCGTAAACGGCCCGGACGGGGACCGGAAGAGGTCTCACCCCCGGCGGGTCCGGCGGGACGGTGAGATGAGCCGACAGGCGGCCCCGGGAGGCCTTCGCGAGGCTCACGTCGAAGTTCGGGATGGCGATGTCGGCGCTCACGGCGTCGCACGGCTTGCCTCCGGCGTCGATGAGCAGGCCGCTCGAGGGGCGGTACGGCATCAGATCGTATGAGCCGGGCCAGGTCCCGAGCATCCGCCGGAGCTGGCGGCCGGGAAACGGGAGGCCCCCGAGCTCGTCGCTGCTCTTGATGGCCGCGAGCGTCCTGAGGTGGCCTGCGAACGGGACCCCAAAGGTGACGAGGAGAGCCGTCCGCGCCGGAGCGTGATTCCCGGTCAGGAGGGCGTGGGCGGCCACGAGGCCTCCGTAGGAGTGGGCGAGCAGGACGAACGGGTGGCCCGACGAGAAGGCGCCGGACCACTTTCCCAGCTTCGAGTCGAGGGCGTACGCCGCCTCCTCGACCGAGAGCCGCCAGTCGTACGGAAACCGGATGACGTTCTCGGGCCGGTAGCCGGGGCCGGCGACCGGATCCGTGAGGAAGTCGATCAGGGGCGCCCAGACGTGCGGGCTGAAGGCGCCGAGAGGAACCCGGTCGAGGATCTCGTCGGCATGGAGATGCGCGTCACCGGGACCGGAGAGAGTGAGGGCCGCGACCGCCTCGGAGAGATGGACGAGATTCCACTCCGGATCGAGCCAGACTGTCTGACCGTCGATCCGGCGCCGGAGGCGGGAGCCCATGAAACCGGGGATCAGGATGACGGCCTCGCCGATGGCTGGCATTTCTCTCTCCTGTCAGGGACGGTTCAGACGCGCGCCGCCGCGAGGTGGGCGAGCGCCATCGTGGTCATCTGCGGATTCCGGAAGCAGCCCGCCGGGAAAAGGCTGGTGTCGGCGACGAAGAGGTTGTCGAAGTCGAAGAGGTGGAAGTCGGGTGTCACGACGCACTTCGCCGAACTTCGGCCCAGCGCGTTTCCTCCCTGCGGGTGCGCGGTGCTCTGGGCCAGGTCGGCCGGTCCCGCGACGAGCTGGCGGAAGGCGGCCGCGTCCTCGTCCCTGTGGTCGCGCCGGATCGTGAAGGGGCTCATCGTGGCCGGGAAGGCCGCTAAGGCGCCACCCGCGAAGAAGGCGTCCGCGATCGCGACGACTCCCTCCTTCATCTGGGCGAGCTCCGCGTCCGAGAGGGAAAGGACGAGATCCCCGCCGAGGCCGACCTCTCCATGGTTCCCCGTCGGGACGACGACGGCGCAGACGGCGAGGCGGCGGTACGCCTTCATGACGTTCGCATGGTCGCGGAGCCATCCCGGAAGTGATGCGGCCAAAGAGCCGGGGTAGTGGAACCAGCTCTCGAGGAGCCGGCCTCCCTGGTCCACGAAGACGCACATCTGGATCCCCGGGTTCTTCTCGCCGGGAAGGATCTCGTGGTCGAGGAGCGCGAAGACCGGCGTCACGACGTTTGCCGAGATGTTCTTCCCGACGGGGCTCAGGATCTGAAAGGCGCTCCGCCGAAGGATGTTGCTGGCCGCGATCGGCCCCGCCGCGAGGACGAACGAGTCCGCCGTGATGGCGACCTCGTGGTCTCCGCCAGCGAGGTCCGCGCAGACCGCCGCAGCCACCCGGCGCGTCAGGAACTTCGGCTCGAACCGGTCGACGCTGAGGTTCGCCCGGACGTGGACACCCGCCGCGAGGGCCCGCTCGAGATAGCTTCGGACCGCTCCCGCGGGCCGTGGGCCGTGAAGGCCGCCGGTCTTGAGGCCGAAGCGGCAGCCGACGTTGCAGCCGCCGCAGCCGATGCACGACCTGACGGAAAGCGGGAGGTCCCGGACGGGAAGATGAAGAGCATTCGCCCCGGCCTCGAATGCGGCGGAGCGCTGGCCCATCGCGCTTCGCATCTCGGCCGTGCTGACGCCGAGGTCGGCAGCTACCGTCTGAAGGGCCGCGTCGAAATCCGGCCAGTCGACCGGAAAGTCGAACTCGTCGCGCCATTCCTGCCAGCGGGCCTTGTCGATCGGGAGGTGGATGGCGTTGTTGACCGTCGGCCCGCCCCCGACGACCCGTCCCTGCAGGACCGTAATGAACGACACGCCGTGCTTCCTGAAGATCCGGCCCGCCTCGGGCCAGGCGGGTTTGAGGCCGGAGTTCCTGTAAAGGAGAGCGAGCGCCCTGTCGTCGCGGACCGGGTGGTCCTTCGGGCTGACCCACGGCCCCTCCTCGACGAGGAGGACGTTCCGCCCCGCCTCTGCGAGCCGTGCGGCCGTGACGGCCCCCCCCGCCCCGGAGCCGATGACGCAGACGTCGTAGGTCGTGTCGAGACGAGCCGCGACCGGCGGCGGGAGGTCGACCGGCGCCGGCGGGTTCGGAGGGAGTGAAAAGCCGACCTCTTGCCGGGCCGGCTCGCGGGAGTAGATGACGAGCCACGTCACGCGGGCGACGAGGGAGACGAGGTCGTGCCAGAGCGGGTCGTTCCAGAGCCGGTTCAGGACGTCTTCGCGGCGGCCCGGCGGCTGGGCGGCGAAAGGGCCTCCTGCAGTGACGCGCGAGACGGCGTCGACGTGGTCGAGGATCAGGCCGATCGCGTCCGTCAGGACGCCGGGGACGCTTTCGAGGTAGTCGATGACCTCCGCCGCGACGACGTTCGGATCGTCGATGACGGGACCGCCCGCCGGGGAGAGGCAGGAGAGCTGAAGCTCGACGAAGGCACCGAGGATCTCCGGTTTCAGGCTCATCGACTCACCCCCTGTCCCGGGTGGCGAGGGAGGATCGTCTCCTGCCACTCGTTGATGAATCGTCCGGCCGGGTCGAAACGGTCGCGGATCCTGAGCCACTCACCATACCGACTGAAGTTGGCCAGGATGCGACTCTTCGTCACTCCCGGCATCAGCTGCCCCCAGTGGAACCGGACGTTCTCCTCCCCCAGCTCTGCACGGAGGGCCGTGTCGTAGGCGCGGATCAGCTCCTCCGCCCACTTCGTCCGGCCGGCGAAGATCAGCTCGAAGGCGCAGACGTCCTCGGGGTTCCCGAGCATCGCCCGGGAGGCGCGGACGAACCTGAGGGAGATCGGTCCGGTCTGGTAGATCCCCTTCGGGGCCATCGCCCGCGCCACCCGCCGGATGATCTCGATGGCCCGGATGTAGAGGTCGTCCCGGAGCGGGACGGTGATCGTCCCCGAGAGGCTGGGGATCGCGTTCTGGCCGTCTCCGATGTTGAAGACGCGGAAGCTGCGGTGAAGGTAGCCGGGGTTTTTGAGGCCGTTCATCGCGGCGTTCACGAGGGCCGGCGTGAGAGACGGTATGTTCTCCATGAGGCTCTCCGAGACCCAGCCGATCCCGTCGTGAAAGTTCTCGCTGAACCAGACGACGCCGATCTCCCGCCGGTACGGGCGCGGGATGGCATGG
The DNA here is from genome assembly GCA_050258155.1 of Acidithiobacillales bacterium. Classification (GTDB taxonomy): domain Bacteria; phylum Acidobacteriota; class Thermoanaerobaculia; order UBA5066; family UBA5066; genus DAOMFB01. The sequence goes on along the minus strand of JBLMYG010000014.1, from coordinate 1,482 downwards.
AGACGGAAGAGGTTCTTCTCCGGCCGTTGCCGGAAGAAGGAGGGCTCCTCCATCGGAAACGGCGTCGGCTGGCGGGTCGTGACGATGATCTTCTCGCCGAGAGGGTTCATCAAAAGCTCGAGGTGATAGGCCGGGAAGGGGTGTCCTTGAAAAGAAAGGCCCGACCAGGGCGGGACCCAACCGGGGACCTTGACCCCCTCGAAGAGGTGGTAGATGCCGCCGCCGCCGAGCGTCTCGAGGACGGTCTCGAGAGGCTGTGAGGTCCGGACCTCCGTCAGGTAAAAGCAGCCTCGGACCTCGACGACGATCGAGCGGACCAGCCCCATCGTCCCGATGTGGATGAGGGCCGCGTCGAAGACGTCGTCCCGCTGGATGAGGCGGGCCTGCGGATGCATTCGGACGAAGGTGGCGGGGTCGGTGGGGCCGTCCTTCGGCTCGATCCGGAGCGGCTCGCCCGTGGCGGTGACGAGGTCGAGGCTTCGGACCATCTCGGCAAGGGGGCCGTGCGACAGGACCGACCCGTGCGTGCCGGTCGGAAGGACGCCCCCCAGCGTCTGCCCGTCGTACCCGCCGAGGACGCCGAGGGCCTTTCCGTACGTTTCCCAGAGTGTGTCGTCGATCTCGCGGATGGCCGTCCCCGCGCCGATCCGGAAGAGGTTGCTCGGCAGGGTGCCGGAGAGATCTGCACGGAGAGTCCCGTCAGCGGCCGCGGGCTCGAGACAGCGCATCCCTTCCGGGTGGATGTAGGCGCCGTCGCTGGCCGCTACCTTCGACCAGGAGTGCCGCGACCCTCCGGGCTTGACCTTGAGCGAGGGTGGCTGCCGGTCCAGCCACGAAAGGAGCCGCACGACCCCGGCTTCGTCGTTCCCCGGCCGGAACGCGAGGCGCGGGTTCCATTTCTTTCCGGCCACGTTCTCGAGTCCGTCGGGGACGACCCACGGGAGACCGTCGTCGCGGGGAGGCGGCTCGTCAACCTGAAAAGAATCCCTTCCGAGCCGGAAGCTCTTCGCTGCCCGGTCCTCTGGGACCAGCTTTCCGCTTCCGTCCCGCCCAAGGCGGACGAGTCGGTATTTCCGCTCGTCCCGAAGGAGAGCCCCGGTCCGCCCCTTTGCGTCCACGAGCCACGCCTCCGGCTTTTCGGCCGTGCCGCCGAACGGAAAGTCCGTGACGGACACCTCGCCGAGCGTAAGGCCCGAACCTCTAGGAGACGGATAGACGTAGACAATGAATCCGTTCAGAAACGGCCTCACGAGAAAGGCCTCCGGGCGACGCGCCGGGTCGTGGCGCACGGACTCGATCGCATGGAACGCCGCGGTGAGCGTCTCAACTGCCGGTCCGAGGAGGCCGCCCGGCGCGACGGTCCGCTTCCGCGCCAGAAACGGCTTCCAACTCAGCGACGCGGGCGGAGGTGAAATTCCGAATTCCGGAAGGACACGACAGGCTCCGGGGTCCGCAAGCGCTTCTGGTCCTGCGAGTGCGACG
>JBLMYG010000013.1:0-3169 GCA_050258155.1 Acidithiobacillales bacterium | reverse complement strand
AACGTGGTTCGGCGGTACTCGAGCTCGGACAAACCGGGGCCGCCGGACGAGCACCTGAGCATTCCGACCTACTGGCTCCGACCACCCCGCATTCTTCAGGACGGCCCCGGCCTTCACCGCTTCGTCTGGGACTTCCGGTACCCGGACCCTCCTGCCCTCGAGCCCGAGGTCCCCATCTCCGCGATCGTCCACGACACGCCCCGCGGACCCAGTGGAGTCCTTGCCCTGCCAGGAAAATACACGATCCGCCTCACCGTCGACGGGAAGACCTACGCGCAGCCTCTCGAGGTCTCCATGGACCCGCGCGTTCCGACATCACAAGAAGGGCTGGAAGCCCAGTTCGACCTTGCCATGAGGACTTACCACGCGCTCCTGAGGAATGACGATGCGCTGAGAAGTGTCAAGGCGTTTCGCGAAAGACTCGCGCAGAGGATCGCGAAGGCAGCCCGTCCTTCCGAGAAGAAGAATTTCCTCGCCCTCGAGGAGAAGGCCGCCGCGCTCGAAGGCGTGCCCGGGCCTCTCTGGTCCCGCCCGCGGGACGTCCCGAAGGAGAAGGACTTCAGCAGGCTCAACGCCGAGCTCCTGACACTCCTCGACATCGTCGAGTCGACCGATGCGGCCCCGACGACACAGGCTTTCGCGGCGGCGGCCGAGCTGGAAAAGGCCCTCGACACGGCGCTCGCACGGTGGAAGGAAATCGCGGGGAGCTAGCAGCCCTACGGCGCCAGCCCGACGACCCTTCCGTCCACGAGGTCGATTCGCTCGGCGGCGGGGACGGCCGGGAGGCCGGGCATCCTGAGGATGTCGCCGAGAATGGGCACGAGAAAGCCCGCCCCCGCCGCGAGGATGACGCTCCGTACGTTGATTCCGAAGTCCTCGGGGCGCCCGACCACCTTCGGGTCGTCGGAGAGCGACTTCTGGGTCTTCGCGACGCAGAGAGGAAGAAGCTCGTACCCGAATCGCTTCGCCAGAGCGAGATCGCTCTCCGCCTCGTGGCTCCAGGCGACCTCCGTCGCGCCGTACATGGCGCGAGCGATTTTCGAGAGCTTCACCTTCGGCGGATCGCTTCGTTCGTAAAGGGGACGGAACCGTCCGGGATCGCGCGAGGCGACCTCCACGACCCCCTCCGCCAGAGCCGTTCCGCCCTCTCCGCCCCTCATGAACACGTCGGCGACGGCGAAGGGGACCTTCAGCCGCTCGCACTCGCGCCGGACGATGGCGATCTCGTCCTCCGTGTCGGTGGCGAACCGGTTGAGCGCGACGACGGGGCCTTCGCCGAAGGTCCGGATGCTCTCGACGTGCTTCTCGAGGTTCGAGAGACCGCGCTCGACAGCCGAGGGGTCCGGCTTCGAGAGATTCTCTTTCGGTGCCCCGCCGTGGAGCTTCAGCGCCCGAACGCTCGCTACGAGGACGACGGCCGCCGTGTCGAGCCCGGCCGAGACGCATTTGATGTCGAAGAACTTCTCGGCCCCGAGGTCGAAACCGAAGCCCGCCTCCGTCACGGTGTAGTCGGCATAAGCCATCGCCATCTTGGTGGCCAAGACCGAGTTGCAGCCATGGGCGATGTTCGCGAAGGGACCGCCGTGGACGAAGGCCGGGACGCCTTCGAGCGCCTGGACGAGGTTCGGCTTCAGGGCGTCCTTCAGGAGCACCATCATCGAGCCGACCGCCCTGAGATCGGCCGCGATGACAGGGTTCTTCTCGCGCGTCAGCGCGACGACCATCCGGGACAGGCGCCCCCGAAGGTCCTCGGCGTCCTCGGCGAGGCAGAGCGCTGCCATGACCTCGGATGCGGGCGTGATGTCGAAGCCCGTCTCGCGCGGCACCCCCTCCATGACGCCGCCGAGGCCGATGACCACGTGCCGCAGGGAGCGGTCGTTCATGTCGATGACCCGCCGCCAGAGGACACGCCGCGGGTCGATCCCGAGCTTGTCGCCGTGCTGGATGTGGTTGTCGAGGAGTGCCGCGAGGAGATTGTGGGCCGCCGAGACGGCGTGGAAATCCCCTGTGAAATGGAGGTCGATGTCGGCCTCCGGTACGATCCGGGCCAGCCCCCCCCCGGTCGCGCCGCCTTTCTGCCCGAACGTCGGGCCGAGGGACGGCTCACGGAGGGCGAGACACGCCTTCTTCCCGAGCCGGGCGAGCCCCTGGGCGAGGCCGATCGAGACCGTCGTCTTCCCCTCGCCCGACTCGGTCGGCGTTATGGCCGAGACGAGGATCAGCTTCCCCGGCGGCCGGCCTGCGTCCCGGGCCGCGAGGGCGACCTTCGCCTTGTCGTCACCGTAAAGGGTCAGATGGTGGTGGGGAATGCCAAGGAAGGCGGCGACGTCGACGATCGGGCGCATCGAACCCTCTTCCACGTCAAATGTGGCTCCGCCAGCCCTCGGGGCTCACTGGGACGTCTGCATCACTTCCGGCCCAGTTCCGCTTGCCGTCCTCCGTCCACTCGTCCGGCCACTTGTTCTCGTCCGATGCTTCAGCTCTTCCGACAGCTTCGTGGCGGAAACGGGCTTTTCTTCCCGAGCCGGGACCCAGTAGAGCGGGTCGCCGAAGCGCTGCGACCTACAGTGGAGCCTGGCTCGGCTTGCCGTCCTTCGAAGGGGAATGGGGGACCGCCCGGGGTTCCGCCGACGGCGCTCGCGAGCGAAGTCTGCGCAGCGAGCTCCTCGAGGTCCAGCCGCGCATCGGCGATGTCGTGCAGCCGGGAGCGCGCGTCTCACCTCAGGCACTTTCGAAGAATCTCTTTGAGACTCCTCGAGGGGGAGAGGACCACGGGAGATCCTTTGGTCGAGACTCTCCCCCTCGAAGAGCTCCATCACGAGAAGGTGGCGGGACGACGAGGGAGACGGACCGGGGATTTCTTCGAAGGAATGAATGGCGGCGATGCCCGGATGGTTCAGGCTCGCGAGCATGCGAGCTTCCCTTTCGAAGCGCGTTTTTCTCTTTTCACCTTCTAAGAGATCCCCCGGCAAGACCTTGACAGCTACCTCCCTGTTGAGTCGCGTGTCCCGGGCTCTGTAGACCTCCCCCATTCCGCCCGCCCCGATGGGCACGAGGATTTCGTAGGGACCGAGCTTCGTGCCGCTCTCGAGCTTCACTTTCCGGTCAGCCCGCCCATCCAGTTCAGAACGACCGTCGTGGGCGTCATCGCTTCGCGGCCGAGCTGCTC
>JBLMYG010000012.1:0-2775 GCA_050258155.1 Acidithiobacillales bacterium | reverse complement strand
CCCATCCCCGAGCCGCGGGATTTCGTAGAGAAGGCCGGCTCGAAGAGCCGGTCGAACATCTCCGCCGCGAGGCCCGGTCCGTCGTCGGCGCAGGAGAAGCGGAGACCATTGCGCCCGCCCGGGAGCGGCGCCGGGTCGACGGCAAGGCGGATCGTGCCGCCGCGGGCGCCGATCGCTTCGAGAGCGTTGACGACGAGGTTCGTCAGCGCATCCCGGACGAGCGCAGGATCGGCGGCGACGGACGGAAGGTCCTCGGCCGCCACGACGCCGATCCGGACCCCCTCCACCCCCGCGAAGTCCGCTGCGAGCGCCGAGAGAAGCGCCTTCACGGCGGCCGCGTCCAGCGGGCGAGGCTCGAGCGACGCGGGGTCAGAGAAACGCCCGAGTCGGCCGATCCGTTCCGTGAGGATCCCGACCTGCCGGAGGATGCTCTCGCCCGACTCGGCGACGGTGTCCGGAGGCACCCCGCCGGACCTCGCCGCCAGGCGGAGCAGCCGTTCCGCGGCGAGCCGGATGGGCGTGAGCGGGTTCTTCACGTCGTGCGCCACGGCCCGGACCGCCTCGACCCAGGCGCCGAGGCGGTCTGCACGGACGAACTCCGTCAGGTCCTCGAGGAGAAGCAGCGCGCGTCCGCCCGGCTCGTCGAGCGAGAGCTCCATCGCCACGACCCGGAAGACACGGCTCTTCCCGCCCGCCCCGACGGCGACGCGGCGCTCGACGAGGCGGTGCCGCTCCGCCGACTCCTCGACGATTTCGCGGACCGGCACCCACGACGGATCCGAGAGCTTCGCCTCGAGCGTGGAGCCGGGGATCAGGTCGTCCGCGGCCGGGTTCGACAGGAGCACCGCGCCGTCCTCCTTCCGGAAGAGGACCACGGCGGCGGTCAGGTTCGACAGGAGGCCGACCGCGGTCTCGCGCTCGCGCGCGAGAGAGGCGGTCCGCTCGCGAACGCGTTCCCCCATCGTCTGGAACGCCTCGACGAGGCGCCGGAGATCCACGTTTGCCGGGGGTGTCAGCGGCGGCGGCTCCTCGCCGGAGCCGATCCGTTCGGCGGCCGCGGTCAGGTCCTCGATCGGTTTTCCGAGAGCCAGCGCCGCCCGACTCCCGAGACCGAAGGCGCCGAGCGCGACCGCCACGGCGAGCAGAACGATGCCGTCGAGAGCGCCCCGCGCCGCCTCGTCCTCCGCGACGACGACGGCGAGGGCATCGCGTCCGTCGGCGCTCGTGACCTCCGCTGCCTCCACGAGCCGCAGTCCGATCGAGGGCCGACGGAAGGCCGGAGACGACGCTTCCGGACGTCCCTCGGCGAGAGCTTCCGCGACGGGAGCCACGAGGCGACCTTCAGCGATCTCGGCCGTGACCGGAAGCGCGCGTGACGCGAAGGCGCGGGCCCCGTCCCGGTAGACGAAGAGGTCGCTGCCGATGACGGCCGCAGCCCGATTCAGCTCCTCGGGTCCCGCCAGCCCCCCCTGCCGCGTCTCCAGCGCGCGCCGCCCTTCCGCGAGGAGGTCCCTTGCCCGCCGCTCCGTCTCGCGAGCCGAGTGGCGCTCGAGAGTGAGGCGGACGACGACCACGCTTCCCGCGAGGGGTACGGCCCCGAACAGGACCACGAGCGTCACGAGGCGCGCTCGATAGGAGCGGAAGAGCGGCACGGCGCGCCGGGGCGCCTCCCCTCGGCGGATCGTGCCGGCGAGGAGGACGAGGAAAACCACCGGAAGGGCCGACTCGCCCGCGGCGACCGCTGCCCCCAGCGAGAGAAGAGGCGGCTCCCCCGGAGCGACGAAGGCGAGGAAGCCGGGCGCGTGTTCCCTGACGCGGAGGCGGCGGAGCCCCTCGGCGGTCAAGAGCTGGCCCCTTGAGAGCCCTCGGAGGCGGGCTTCGTCTCGGAGGCTTGCAGGCAGCTCGACCGGGTCGGCCCGGACGGGCCCCACGGATCGTCCCGCCGCGTCGTACTCGAGCCGCTCGACGAGGATGGCCGAGGGGAGGCCCTGGGTGGCCACCTCGGCGAGCAAAGGGTCGCGGTCCGTCTCGCGCAGCCACGGGATGCGAACCCACTCGGCGGAGAGCGGAACCGGAATCCACGTCGCCTCGAACATGCCGCGCATCCCGGTGCCGGGGCGCGTCAGGCCGAAGGCCGATACGACCTTTCCCCCGGCGTCCCTGATCCTGAGGAGGTCTCCCGGCCCGGGAAATCCGTCACCGGCGCCGCGGATCCAGAGAGCCCGGGCGAGATCGGAGACGAGCGTCCGTGATCCGGCGGGGAGCCACGGAGCGAGGGCCGGGTCGGCCACCCGCTCTTCCCAGGCCCGGATCGCCGCGAGACTTGTACCGGCGGGACGGCTGGTGTCAGCCCCTTTCAGCGCAGCGTCGACGCGACGCGTCTTACCGTGCGCGAGGCCGATTCCGCCCAGCGCGCAGCCCGCGCTCACGAGGAAGACGGCGGTCGCGGCACGCCCCAGGAGGTCGCGCTTCGCCTCCGCTGCGGAGCGCCACGCGAGGGCGAGCCCGAGCGCCACCGCAGCCAGCACCGGAAGCGCCGCAGCAGGCCCTCTCCCGTCGCCGAACGCGGCCGCAACCAGGATGGCCGTGCCCAGGAGGAGCAGAGGGCCCGGCCGTCTTCTCGTCATCAGCGGAGCCCAGAGGAGGGCGGCAGCTCCGACAGCGGCGACCGCCAGCGCGACGCCCCCTGTCTGTACCAGCCAGGTCGCGAGATCGTCGGGGACGAGGTTCATCGAGGAGAAGAGGTCCGGTAGGCCCTCCCCCACCACGAGGCCG
>JBLMYG010000011.1:0-2819 GCA_050258155.1 Acidithiobacillales bacterium | reverse complement strand
TCGGCATGAAGGTCTTGAGGATTTCCTGCGTCGTCGGCGGGGTGTCCCTCTTCGCCCGCTTCTTCAGGTCCCCGAGCCGGTCGGTCAGGGAGGGCTGCTGGATGTCGTAAAGGACGCCGAGGGTCATGACGTCCTTCTCGCGGGTGTACTTCATCGCCTCGACACGGCTGGTCGGGTCGTGATCGGCCGGGAGGGGCCTCGCCTTGGCCTTCAGCGTCTTGAACGTGTCGTCGCCGCGCCAGGTGACGCAGGGAGACATCACGTTCAGGAAGGAGAAGCCGTGGTGTTTCATCGCCTTGACCATCAGGTCGACCGTCCCCTTCACGTCGCCCGAGAAGGCCCGGCCGACCCAGGTCGCCCCGAAGGAGATGGCCAGCTCGCACGGGTCGAAGGCAGGCTCGGGGTTGCCCCAGTACGTCGACTTCGTCTTGTCTCCCTGCGGCGTCGTCGGGGCGACCTGCCCCTTCGTCAGGCCGTAGATCTCGTTGTCCATCAGCAGGTACGTCACGTCGAGGTTGCGGCGGGCCGAGTGGAGGAGGTGGTTTCCCCCGATGGCGAGGCCGTCACCGTCGCCTCCCACCGCCACGACGTTCAGCTCGGGGCGGGCCCCCTTGATGCCGGTGGCCAGCGTGAGAGCGCGGCCGTGGATGCCGTTGAACCCGTAGGTGGCGACGTAGCCCGGAAGGCGCGAGGAGCAGCCGATCCCCGAGACGACGACGCTGTTCCACGGCTCCCACTGGAGCTCGGCCATCGCCCGGTAGACGCCGGTCAGGGCACCGAAGTCGCCGCATCCCGCGCACCAGACGGGCTTCAGGGTGCTCTTGTACGTGTTCGCGGTGAAGGCCGGCACCGTGGCGCTCATATCAGCACCTCCTCACGCGTCTGCATCTGGGCGAGGAGCTTCTGGATCTGTCCTTCCACCTCCGGCACGGTCAGGTTGAGGCCCCCCGACCGCTTGTAGATGTGGACCTTGTCGGGGAGGTCCAGAAAGGTCCGGAGGTACTTGTAGAACTGGGCGGCGAAAGAGATCTCCATGACGAGGACCTCCTTCACGCTTCCGAGGAACTTCTTGAAGGGCTCCGTCGGGAACGGATAGAGCATCTGCGGGACGAAAGCGGCGACCTTCTGGCCCCGGGAGTTCGCCGCCCGGACGGCCTCCCAGACCGGCCCCTTCGACGAGCCCCAGCAGAGGATGCCGAGGTCGGCGGTCTCGGGCCCGATCCTGAGAAACTTCGAGTTGTTGTCGCGGATGGGACGAAGCTTCCGGTACCGCTTGGCATTCATCCGCTCGTGAAGGAGGTGTGTCGAGTTGGGACGGCCGGATTCATCGTGCTCGAGGCCGTTCGTCTGGTAGATCCCCTCCTTCATGCCGGGAAACGACATCGGCGAGACGCCGCTTTCCGTCTCCCTGTATCGGTCGTAGTTCTCCAGCTCCTTGGCCGTCGGCGTGCGCCGGTCGACGACCTCGTGGACCAGATTCTCCATCGTCACCGTCTCGCGCCGCTGCCCGATCCCCTGGTCCGAGAGGACGATGACGGGGACCTGGTACTCCTCGGCGATGTTGAAGGCGTCGACGGTGGCGTGGAAGCTGCTCTCCACGTCCTCGCAGGCGAGGACGACGCGCGGGGCGTCGCCATGGGATGCGAAGACGGCCTGGAAAAGGTCGCTCTGCTCGCTCTTGGTCGGGATGCCCGTCGAGGGGCCGCCGCGCTGGACGTTGAAGATGACAGCCGGGATCTCGGCGATGGAGGAGAGGCCGAGCGTCTCGGTCATCAGCGAGAGGCCGGGCCCGGAGGTCGCCGTCATCGCCTTCACGCCGGCGAAGGACGCCCCGACGACCGCGCCGATGGCCGCCAGCTCGTCCTCCGTCTGGACGATCGACCCGCCGTACTTCGGCATCCACTCCGACAGGAAGTGGAGGATCTCGGAGGAGGGAGTGATCGGGTAGCCCGAGAAGAAGCGGCAGCCTGCGTGAAGGGCACCGATGGCGGCCGCCTCGTTCCCCGAGAGAAGGACCTTGGCCGGTCCCTCCTTGTAAGCGATTCTCTTCGCCTCGGCGGCGCCGCCGACCGTCTTCCCGTACTCGATTCCCGCCTCGAAGCCCTTGACGTTCGCCTCGAGGATTCCGGCTTTCTTCTTTCCGAACTTCTTCTCGATGGCCGCGAGGATCCTCTTCTCCGGGAGGCCGAAGAGGCCCGCGAGGAGACCGAGGGTGACGATGTTTTTCGCCGCCTTCGTCCCGGCCGCCTTCGTGGCGAGGTCGACGAACGGCACCGCCACCTTCAGCGCCTTCGCGGAGATCCCCTCGGGCACCGGGGTCGGGTCCGACGCCTCGTAAAGGACGACGGCATCCTGGGCCGGCACCATCTCGCCCCTGAAGCGGTTGTAGTCGGGCCAGTTGAAGATGACAAGGACGTCCACGACGTCGGCCTGGGCGTCGATCGGCGTCTGGCTGATCCTGACGGTGCACGAAGATTCGCCGCCCCGGATCTGGGGGCCGTAAGCCTCCGTTTTGATGACGTTGAGACCCTCGCTCGCGGCCGCCTGGGCGATCATGTCGCCCACGGTGATGACGCCGTCGCCCCCCGAGCCGACGACACCGAGAGTTATCTGACTGGCAGGCATGAAAAACCTCCGGCGGAAGAGTCTCTGCGCGCTGCAATCTTCGCGCGATGATTCAAATGACTCAGGGGAGACGGATTGCCTCTCTATTGGCGCATCGATGCAAGGCGCGCGAGGAGCTTCTTCGCGGCCTTTTCCGCGGCCGCCAGCGACGCCTCTTCCTCCGGATTCCCTTCCGATTCGGACGAATAGCCGGT
>JBLMYG010000010.1:0-10293 GCA_050258155.1 Acidithiobacillales bacterium | reverse complement strand
CCCTCCCGGACGGCCAGCGTCACGATCTGACCCATGACCTGCGAGGAGATGTCGACCTTCGTCCGCGCCTGGACGCGCCCGTTGCAGCTGACCGTGGCGACGAGCTCCTCCCGGGAGGCCCTGGCCGTCGTCACCTTCTCGATGTTCTTGTTCCTCGCCCGGATCGACGCGACGACGACGATGGCGAGGACGACGACAATGCCGGCCCCGATCGCCCACTTCAGCTTGCGGCTCATGTTTCAGGTTCCCGGATGGCGGAGGAGGAGGGATTCGAACCCCCGGAACCTCGCGGTTCAACGGTTTTCAAGACCGCCGCCTTAAACCACTCGGCCACTCCTCCACACACAGCCTTCGCTCAAGGATACGACGCGGGGGGGCCGGGGGAACGACGCATGCGTCGTCGACATAGGCCCCCGGCGAGTGGCGGACAGGGGGGGATTCGAACCCCCGGTAAGGCTTTAAGACCCTACAACGGTTTAGCAAACCGCCGCCTTCAGCCTCTCGGCCACCTGTCCGCGACGGGGGCGAAAGTCTAGCAGGGGGCTGCCTGATCGACGCGTCTCAGACATTCGGCTCGGCGCCCGGTCCCCTGGCCGGCGCCGCGTGCCACTTCTCCTTCGGAACGATGGCCGGGTGGGCCGGGTCGCCGAGGTAGTGCGGCGACATGATCTGAACGCCGAACTCGTTGAAGGCGTCTTGGACGTTCGCGTGGAGAGCGCCGAGGACGCGGAGGCGCGCGGCGACCTCGTCCGTAAAGGCATAGAGGCGGTAGTCGATGTAGAAGTCGGAGAGCGCCTTCTGGACGACGAAGGGGGCCGGGTCCTTCCGGATCTCGGGCGTCCGGCCGGCGGCGAGGAGGAGGAGCGCCTCGACCTGGCGCCACGGCTCACCGTATCCGATCGTCACCCCGGTCTCCACGAGGACGCCGCGCCCGCCGCCGAGCCGCGAATAGTTGAGGGTCGTCGTCCCGACGACGACGGAGTTCGGCAGGACGATTTCCTCGCCGAACCCCGTCCGAAGGCGCGTGGCGAACATTCCGACGGAGGTGACGATCCCCTCGTGCTCTCCGATCCTGACCCACTCGCCGGTCCGGAGCGTCCGCGAGTAGAGGAGCATCATCCCGGCGGCCGCCTGCCCGACGGCGCCCGTGGCCCCGAGGGAGACCATCAGCCCGAGGAGGACGCTGACCCCCTTGAACGCCTCACTCTTGCTTCCGGGCAGGTACGGATAGGCCATGACGAGGGCGAAGATCCAGACGACGGCGACAACGATCCGGCGCGTCGGCGCGGCGAGATCCGCCTCGAGCCACGCCACCTCGATGGCCCCCGTCTCGACCCTCCGGAAGAAGACGGCAAAGCCCTTCGCGATGAGACGCGTGACGATGACGATCGCAATGACGACGAGGAGGCCGGGAATCGACGCGAGGAGCCCCGACCCGACGGTGGCCACTGCGTCCACGAGGAGCCGGGCGAAGTGCTCGCCGAAGGCGCGCGTCTGCGGGAAGAGCCTCAGGACGACGCCGGTCCAGACGAGGATGAGGGCTGCCTGAAGGAGAACCGCGACGACCCGATAGCCCACCCTGAGGGTGTAGAGGACCGGCTCCCGCGCGAACTGCTCGGCCCCCCCCAGCTTCACGCTCTCGAGCTTCCGCGAGACCCTCTCGTCGAGGGTTCTCCCGACCCATCGCCGGAGGCGGCCGAGAAGGACGAGGAGGCCCCAGGCGGCGGCCGTCGCAGCGATGGTCTCGGCCAGCGCGACGAGGAGGCGGGGAAGGTCGTGCCGCTCGTGGTCCTCGGTGGCGACGAGGGCCAGAACGGACTTCGCATGGGCCGCGTCGGCCTCGAGTGACCCTCCCACCAGCTTCTCGACGTCGCCGGGAACCAGAGCGAAGACCCCCTTGCCGTCCAACTCGAGGAGCTTTCCCTCGGGCACGTCCCGGACGGAGGCGACGCCGGCTCCGCCGGCGTCGAGGACCGAGCGGATCCGGATGGTCGCCGCCGCGGCCCGCTCCTGCGGGCTGTAGCCGAGGACCCGGGCCCGGAAGATCGCGATCTCCCGACCCCCGAAAACGACCGGCGCGGGCACCTCCGTGGCGGCCGTCTGCGGCGCCGTTTGTGGCGCCGGCTGGGCGGACGCGCCGGCGGCGAGGAGCGCCGGGAGGAGAAGGGCTCGAACAGCGACTCGCGCGGTCGTCCACATCAGGCTTTCCGGATCTCTGCAAGGCCCCCGCAGTAGGGCCGGAGGGCCTCCGGTACGGCGACGGAGCCGTCACCCCGCTGGAAATTCTCCAGAATCGCGATGAGAGTCCGCCCCACGGCGAGGGCCGAGCCGTTCAGCGTGTGGACCAGCTCGTTCCTGCTCTTCCCGTCACGCTCGACCTTCGCGCGGATTGCCGCGCGGCGGGCCTGGAAGTCGCCGAAATTCGAGCAGGAGGAGATCTCTCGGTAGACCCCCTGTCCCGCCATCCAGACCTCGAGGTCGTACGTCTTCTTCGACGCGAAGCCGAGGTCGCCGCGGCAGAGGAGAACCCGGCGGTACGGGAGGTTCAGCCGCTCGAGAACGGTCTCCGCGTCCCGGGTGAGGCGCTCGAGCGCTTCCGCCGACTGATCGGCGAGCGCGAACTTCACCAGCTCCACCTTGTCGAACTGGTGCTGCCGGATCATCCCGCGCGTGTCCTTTCCCGCCGCCCCCGCCTCGGCGCGGAAGCAGGGGGTGTAAGCGCAGTAGGAGAGCGGCAGCGAGCCCCCGGGGAGAATCTCGCCGCGGTGCAGGTTCGTGACGGGCACCTCGGCGGTCGGGGCGAGGTACCAGTCGGTCCCCTGGAGCCGGAAGAGGTCTTCCTCGAACTTCGGGAGCTGGCCGGTCCCCGTCAGCGATGCCGAGTTCACGATGAACGGCGGCAGGACCTCCGTGTAGCCCTGCTCGCGCGTGTGCAGGTCGAGCATGAACTGGATGAGAGCGCGGTTCAGGCGCGACGCCGCTCCCCAGAGAACCGTGAAGCGCGAGCCGGTGATCTTCGCTGCCCGCGAGAAATCGAGGATCCCCAGCTCGGGGCCAAGGTCCCAATGGGGCTTCGCCGCGAAGTCGAAGACGGGCGGTGTCCCCGTCGTCTTGACGACGGCGTTTCCGGTCTCGTCGTCGCCGTCCGGCACGCTTTCGTCCGGGATGTTCGGTAGGCGGAGCTCGAGCGGCAGGAAGGCGTCCTCGATGGCTTTCAGCCTCTCTTCCAGCCCGACGATCTGCCGGCCGAGCTCCTTCGAGCGCTCGACTTCGGCCGATGCGTCCTCTCCGCTCCTCTTCTTCCTCGAAACCTGCTCGGAGACGCGGTTCTTCTCGGCCCGCGCCGCCTCGAGCTCAGTCAACCGCGTTCGGCGCTCGGCGTCGAGCTGACCCCATGCTTCGAGCGCCCCCGCGTCGTACCCCCGGCCGCGGAGGAGATGCGGCATCTCTGCAAACCGGCTCCGAAGAAGGTCGCGGGAGAGCATTGACCGGGCATTCTCGTCGCCACGGGGCGGGGATTCAAGCAGCCGATAATCGACGCGTGGAGCCCCTTCCCGTCTCGGCCGTCGTCGTGAATCTCGACGGCGGCGACCTCCTCTTCGAGGCGCTCGACGCTCTCGGCCGCGAGGGACCGGAGGAGATCATCGTGGTCGACAACGGCTCCGGCCCCGAGGAGATCTCGCGCCTCGCCGCGAAGAGCGGTCTCAACCTGATCCGGCTCGCGGAGAACCGCGGCTTCGCCGGCCCGGCGAACCTAGGGGCCCGGGCCGCGCGCACGCCATTTCTCGCCTTCGTCAACAACGACTGCGTCCTCGAAGGCGGCTATCTCTGCGCTTGTCTGTCCGCGCTCTCGGCGAACCTTGCTCTCGCGGCGGTCCAGGGAGCCGTCCTCGCGGCGGACGGCCTCTCGGTCGACGGCTGGGGAGTCGGCTGGAGCGCGCGGGCCGAGGCGGTCCAGCTCGGACATGGCGAGGTCCCGCCTCCCCCGTCCGGCCCGCTCCTGTCGGTCCCCGGCATCTCGGCCACGGCGGCGCTCTTCCGGCGCGACGTGTTCCTCGCCGCCGGCGGCTTCGCCGAGTCGTTCTTCGCCTGGTACGAAGACGTCGACCTTTCCCTCCGGCTGCGCCGCGCGGGCGCCCGCTTCGCCTGCGTGCCCGGAGCCCGCGCGCGGCACGCCGGCACGGCCACCGGGCGCCGCCGTCCGGTGGAGCGCTGGAGCCGCCTCTTTGCGAACCGCCTCCGGACGCTGCGGCGGAACTTCGACCCGGCGGCGCTCCCCGCGCGCCTCCTGATCCCGGCAGCCGGGGCGAGCCTCGGGCCTGCCGCCGAGGAGCTCGGCTGGCCGCGCGCCCTCGCCGTGGCGCTCGGCGCCCGCCACGCGGCCCACCCCTATCGCGAGGAGGACCGCGCCGTCCTGGCCGCCCTTCCTCCCCTCCGGGAGCTGCCGGCGTGACGACCCCGCGCGTGGCCGCCCTGATCGTGACGTGGAACTCGGCACCTCACGTGGCCGAAGCGATCCGCTCGGTCCCGGAGGGCGTCCCGGTCGTCGTCGTCGACAACGGCTCGGTGGACGGGTCGGCGGAGGTCGCACGCGAGGCGGGCGCGCGGGTCATCGAGGCCGGGACGAATCTCGGCTTCGGCCCCGCGTGCAATCTCGGCGCGGAGGCCTCGGCCCCGTCGGAGACGGTCCTCTTCCTGAACCCCGATGCCGCCCTCGTGGACGGCAGGTCGTGCGTGGAGGCGCTCCTCGCGGCGCTCGACGGAGACCGGACCGTCGCCGCCGCAGCACCGGCCCTCACTGGAGACGGACAGGAGCGCTTCCAGCTCAGGAAGCTCCCGACCTTCGGATCGCTGGCCCGCGAGGCTCTCCTCGTCAACCGCCTCTTTCCCGAGAGCGCGGGCCTCCGGTCCGAGCGGTATCTCGACCGGCCCCGTGACGCCCCGTTCGACGTCGAGCAGCCGGCGGGAGCGGCGCTGCTCGTCCGGCGTGACGTTTTCGAGGAGCTCGGGGGCTTCGACGTCGCCTTCGCCCCGGCCTGGTTCGAGGACGTGGACCTCTGCGCCCGGATTCGCTCCTCGGGGCGGCGACTTCGCTTCGTCCCGTCCGCCCGCGCCACGCATGCCGGGGGGACGGCGATGAAGGCTCTTCCGTACCGGGATTTCCTCCCGCTCTACACACGGAATCTCTTCCTGTACCTCCGGAAGCATGAGGGCGCGGGAGCCCGCATCGCCGCCCGGAGCGTCCTCTGTCTCGGGACGCTGCTCCGGCTCGCCCTCCTTCCCTTCGTGAGGGGAGACCACGCCCGGGGGGACGCGGCGGCGGCCTACGCCCGCGTCCTCGGGGGCCTCCTCGGTTTCGGCTGGAAATCGGCCCTTCTTCCGTCCGAGAGGCGCTCCTGATGCCGAAGGTCGTCGTCTCCCTCGTGACGCACAACGAGTCGCGCGATCTCGAGAGTCTCGTGCCGACCCTCTTCGCGCAGTCCCACCGTGACCTCTCCCTCGTCGCCGTGGACAACGCCTCCGAGGACGGGACCCGCGCCACGCTGGCGGCCTTCGAGAAGGTGGCGCCCTTCCCGATGACGATCCTCGCGTCGCGCGAGAACACCGGTTACACCGGCGGGCACAACACGGCCATCGACAAGGCTCTCGCGGCCTGCGCCGACTGGGTTCTCGTCCTGAACGCGGACGTCGTCGTCGATCCGGCGTTCCTCGAGCGCCTCCTCGAGGAGGCGGAGAAGCCCGCCCGCCGGGAGGTCGCGGCTTTCACCGGGAAGATCCTCCGCGCCGAAGGGCAAGAGCTTTCGCCGACGCCTTTCCTCGACACGGTCGGGATCCGGATGACGCGGAGCGGGCGCCACTTCGACGTCGGGGCCTCTCTCCCCGACGACGGGCGGTACGACCGGCCGGCCGAGGTCTTCGGGGTCTCCGGGTGCGCGGCGCTCTTCCGGGCGGCGGCCCTCGCCGACGTCAGGATTTCGACCGGCGTCTTCGACGACGACTTCTTCGTCTACCGGGAAGACGTGGACCTCGCCTGGCGGCTCCGCGGCCGCGGCTGGCGGGCCCTCTGCGTGCCGGCAGCCCGCGCGTGGCACCGCCGCCGGAACCTGCCCGAGCGGCGGCGCTCCATGTCGCCGCTCGCCAACCTCCACTCCGTGAAGAACCGCTTCCTCCTCCGCGTCAACAACGCCGGAGCAGAGCATCTCGCGGCGACGTTCGGACGGACGTTCCTGCGCGACCTCGTCGTCGTCGGCGGCTGCCTGACGGTGGAGAGGTCGTCGCTCCCCGCACTGCGGTGGCTGGCGGAGAACCGAAAGCGGCTCCTCGAGAAGCGCGAAGAGATCCGGAAGGCTCGCCGCATCTCCGACCGCGAGCTCTTCCGCTGGTTCAGCGACGACCCGGACGGCCGGAGGATCCCCCTCTGAAGATCGCGATACTGGGCACGCGCGGGATTCCGGCGGCCTACGGCGGCTTCGAGACGCTGGCGGAGGAGTTGTCGGCCCGTCTGGCGGCTCGCGGACACGACGTCACCGTCTACGCGCGCCCCGGCGGGGTCTCGGCGAGGGTGGCGGAGCATCGCGGCGCCCGCGTCGTCTTTCTCCCGACGATCCGCCGGAAATATCTCGACACCGTCGTCCACGGCCTTCTCTCGGCCCTCCACGCCTCGGCCCAGGGGTACGACGCCGTCCTCTTCTGCAATGCCGTCAACGCCCTCGCCTGCCGGCTCCCCCGGCTCCTCGGGGCCGAGACGCGGGTCGTCCTGAACGTGGACGGCCTCGAGCGGCGCCGGAGAAAGTGGAATCTGCTCGGCCGGGCGGCCTACGCGCTCTCGGAGAGGCTCTCCGCCGTCCTCCCGGACGCCGTCGTCAGCGACGCCCGGGTCATCCAGGAGTATTACCGGACGACCTACCGCCTGGAGACGACCTTCATTCCCTATGGCGCCGACCTCCCCGCGCCGGCCGGAACGGGGACGCCGGTGCGGCTGGGACTGGCCCCGGGACGCTACGTCCTCTACGTGTCGCGCTTCGAGCCGGAGAACAACCCCGACGCCGTCCTTCGCGGATTCTCGCTGTTCGACGGGGATCTGAAGCTGGCGCTCGTCGGCTCCGCGCCGTATGCGACGAGCTTCATCGAGAGGCTCCGCGCCGAGGCGGCGCGGGACCCGCGCGTCGTCCTCCCGGGGGCGATCTACGGGGAGGGTTACCGGGAGCTCCTGGCGAGTGCGGCGGCATACGTTCACGCCACGGAGGTCGGCGGCACGCACCCCGCGCTCGTGGAGGCGATGGGCTTCGGCCGCCCCCTTCTCGTCCACGACACGCCGGAGAACCGCGAGGTGGCGGGTGACGCCGCGCTCTACTGGGATGCCCGCCGGCCCGAGACGCTGGCCGCCGCTCTCCGCGCGCTCTTCTCGCGCCCGGAGAAAGCGCGGCGGCGAGGCGAGGCCGTGCGGGCCCGGGCGCTCGAGAGCTACCGCTGGTCCGACGTCACGGACGCGTACGAACGGCTCCTTTCGGGGCCTTGAGGCCCCGGCTGCCGGGGCATCCGCTTTGCTAGGATGACCGGCCGGACCGGACCGGGTCCGAGTCGCCGATGCTGAAACAGCAGGCGCGCGCCATCGCCGCCCTTTCGTACGCAGCGGACCTCGGCGTCACCCTCGCCGCGGTGCCCGCCGCCTACGGTCTCCGGAACACCCTCTTTCCCCTTCTCTTCCACCGACTCTACCCGGCGGGCCTTCTCGACTTCTCGTTCTACCTCGTCGTGGTGGGCCCGATCGTCGTCATCTGGTCGGCCCTGCTCTTCATCTCCGGCGCGTACAGGAGCCGACGAACCCTCGGCCTCAAGGACGAAGTCTCGCTGGTGGTCCGCGTCTCCTTTTTCGGAACGCTTCTCCTGACGCTCGTCGTCTTCGCGGCCCGGTGGACGTTTCTCTCGCGCTCGTTTCTCTTCGTCTTCTTCTTCGTCAATCTCTTCTTTCTCGTCACGGCGCGGCTCACGATCCGCCTTCTGGCGCGGAAGGTCCGGATGCTCGGTTTCAACTACCGGACGGTCGTCCTCGTGGGCGACACGCCGCGAGCCCGGTCCATGGCCCGCCTCATCCATGACCACTCCTGGTGGGGGCTCAAGCTCCTCGGGCTGGTCCGCGAGCGCCCCGCGGAGCTGGCGGACGAGACGACGACCGGCGGCATCCCGGTTCTCGGCACCCTCGCGGATTGCGACGTCATTCTCCGGGAGACCCAAGTGGACGAGGTGATCTTCGCCGTCGACCGGGGAGATCTTCCGAAGCTCGAGGACGTCTTTCTCCTCTGCGAGGAGATGGGGATCAGGACCCGGCTCGTGCTCGACTTCTTTCCCCACGTGCTCGCGCGGGTCGAGCTGGACGAGTTCCAGGGGACGCCCCTTCTGACCTTCTCGACGACCCCGGACGACCCCGCGGCCCTTTTCCTGAAGCGGGCGGTCGACGTCTTCCTCTCGGCCACGCTCCTCTTCGCGTCCGTGATCCCGCTGGCCGTCGCCGCGTTTCTCATCAAGCTGACGTCGCGGGGACCCGTCCTCTTCCGGCAGACGCGCTGCGGCCTGAACGGGCGCCCCTTCATCCTCCTGAAGCTCCGGACGATGGTCGAGGGGGCCGAGGAGAAGATCGACGAGGTCGCCCATCTCAACGAGCACGACGGTCCCGTCTTCAAGGCGGCGAACGATCCGCGGCTGACGGGCGTCGGGCGGCTCATCCGGCGCTTCTCCCTGGACGAGATCCCCCAGCTCTGGAACGTCCTCAGGGGGGAGATGTCGCTCGTCGGCCCGCGGCCGCCCCTCCCCGGCGAGGTCGCGCGGTACGAGCGCTGGCAGCGGCGTCGCCTCTCGATGAAGCCGGGCGTCACCGGCCTCTGGCAGGTCTCGGGAAGGAGCGACATCCGGAGCTTCGACGAGTGGATCAGCCTCGATCTCGCCTACATCGACAACTGGAGCCTCTCCCTCGACGCGAAGATCCTGGTCCGGACGATTCCGGCCGTCCTGACCGGCCGCGGCGCGCGCTGACGCTATGCGGGCCGCCCGCCTCCGAGAACCCGGCGAAGCTGGTTGAGGTGCCGGGCTTCGTGCCGGGCGATGAAGCGGAGCCAGGCGAGGCCCGTGAAGCGCCCGAGGATGAAGTGCGGAAGGACGATCCGGGAAAAGCGCTCCTCGCCCGTCTTCTCGATGTAATCCAGAAGGGCGCGGCGGGAGCCACGTAGGCTCTCCATCACCTCGAAGGGGCGGATCTCCACGCGAGGGCGGGGCCGGACCGCCTTCGGCGCCCGAAACTTCTTCTTCCCGAAAGCGACCCCCATCGGGAGCCGGTAGTACCAGGCGATCCGCGGGACCTTCAGCGGCTGACCCTTCTCCAAGGCGGGAAAGCCCTTCGCGACGCCTCTCTCCGCCCACCCGATGTGATCGAGGATCTCGGCAGCCGACCAGCCCCCGTCCGGCGCCGGCCGGAGGAGCTCTTCCTCGCTCTTTCCCTGGACCTCCCGGTAGATCTCCTCCCGGACGGCGACCATCCGGTCGCGAGCTTCGCGGAGCTTCAGGACGCGGCTCGACACGACATCTCGGCTCATCGACCCGGACGAGGGGGATCGGGGACTTACTTCTTCCCCTTCTTCGCTTTCGGCGCAGCCTTCGGCTTGTACCCCTTCGGGCCGACCTTCCCGATCGCCGCGACCTCCTCGAAGTACTTCGCGAAGGCGATCATGCCGCCTTCGGCCTGCTCCCAGTCGTAGTTCTCGTTCGGGGCGTGGTAGCCATGCTCCGGCAGGGAGAGCCCGAGGAAGAGGACCGGCGCCTTCAGGACCTTTTCCATCGTGATGACCGCGCCGATGGAGCCCCCCTCCCGGACAAAGACCGGCTCCCGGCCGAACGCGAACTTCACGGAGCGGCGGACGGCGTCGGCAAGCGGGCCGGTCGTGATCCCCTGATATGGGTCGAGCCGGTTCTCGAGCTCGACCTTCACGTCCGGGTTCTTCGACTTCACGAACTTCGTGACGAGCCTGGCGATTTTCGCGCCGTTCTGCTTCGGGACGAGCCGGCAGGAGACCTTGATCTCGGCGCGGGGCGGAATGATCGTCTTGATGCCGGGGCCGGTGTACCCCCCCACGAGGCCGTGCAGCTCGAACGTCGGCTGGGCCCAGATCCGCTTCATGACGTCGAGGGCGTCCTTCGTCCGGATCTTCCTGAACAGGTGGTCCTTCATGAAGCCGGAGACGGTGAAGCCCGACCGGGCGAAGTCCTGGAGCTCTTCCTTCGTCGGCGGGACGACGTCGTCGT
>JBLMYG010000009.1:0-5848 GCA_050258155.1 Acidithiobacillales bacterium | reverse complement strand
CGCGACCTGGAACGTCTTCGCCGGAGGGGCCGACCGCGCCGCGGTCGCAGCGGCCCGCGCCGAGGCCCGCGCCGGGCGCGAGGACGTGACGCGCTTCGCGGAGGGAGTGCGCGTCGAGGTCCGGCAGGCTTTCGAGGAAGCGGCGACGGCTCGCGCCCGCGCCGAGACGGCCCGGAAGGCGCTCGAAGCCGCCCGGGAGTCCGAGCGGATCACGACCGAGAGGTTCCGGTCGGGCGTTGTGAAAATGCTCGACCTTCTGGACGCGACGACGGCCCGGCGCGAGGCCGAGACGCGGGAGCTGGTGGCGCGGGCCGAGGCCAATGCCGCCCTCCTCCGCCTCGCCGTGAAGGCGGGCCGGCGGCCCGAGAGCGTCCTGCCCTGAGGAGGAAGAGATGAATCTCCGGAAGAAAGCGCTCGTCGCCCTTGTGGCCGTCGCCATCCCAGCGATCGCCTGCGGCGGGAGGCACGAAACGAAGGAGGCGGCGCCGGCTCCCGTCGCCGCCGCCACCGCGCTCGCCGAGGCCGCCGAGCTGCCGGACCGCGCGGAGTTCTACGGAACGGTCGCCGCGGACCGGACGACCGCCGTGTCGAGCCGCGTCATGGCGAACGTCCTCTCCGTGGCCGTGAAGCCGGGCGACTTCGTCCGGCCGGGCGACGTTCTCGTCGAAATCGATCCCGCCACGGCGCAGGGCCAGGAAGGGCAGGCGAAGGGGGGCCTCGCGCAGGCGCGCGCCGCCTTCGCGCTCGCGGAGAGGAACTACACGCGCTACCAGGCGCTCGCGAAGTCGGGCTCGGCCTCGGAGCTGGAGCTCGACATGGCCAGGATGCAGTACGAACAGGCAAAGGGGGCCGTCGAGCAGGGCCAGGGGGCGGTCGAGGCCGCCTCGTCCGTGGCGCGCGAGTCGCGCGTCGTCGCTCCCTTCGCTGGGCGGATCGCGGCCCGCATGGTCGAGCCCGGCGACCTCGCCGCGCCCGGCCGGCCGCTCGTGACCATCGAATCGGCCACGGGCCGGCGCCTCGTCGTCCACGTGCCATCCACAACGGCCACGGTCTCCGGCCTCAGGACCGGCTCGAAGCTCTCCGTCCGGATCGACGGCGTCCCGGGCGAGATGACGGGCACCGTGGCCGAGATGTCCCCCGGCGCCGACCCGGCGAGCCACACCTTCACCGCGAAGATCGAGCTGCCGGGGGCCCCCGTCGCCACCGGTCTGACGGGCCGCGCCATCATCGAGGCCGGCCGGCGGAAGACGATCCTCGTCCCCGCCGGCGCCGTGGTCCGGAGCGGCGGACTCCCGATGGTCGCCGTGCGGGACGCCACGGGGAAGGCGCGCTCGCGCGCCGTGACGACAGGCAGCGAGCGCGGCGGGAAGATCGAGATCCTCTCCGGCATCTCGGGCGGGGAGACCGTCCTCGTCGGCCTCGCCTCCCTCCCGCCCGACGGCGCTGCAGTGACTCCCGTCACGGAGACCGCGAAGTGAGCGAGACCCCGACGCCGGGCCTCCCGGAAGGCGCCCGGCGCGAGGCGCTCCGGCTGAAGATGACGCGCCGGCCGCTCGGCGCATCAGGCCGGCTCGCGAAGGCCTTCCTCGAGTCGAAGCTGACGCCGCTTCTCGTCGTCGCCTCGCTTCTCCTCGGCGCCTTCGCGATCCTGATCACGCCGCGCGAGGAGGAGCCGCAGATCAAGGTGCCGATGATCGACGTC
This sequence comes from Acidithiobacillales bacterium, assembly GCA_050258155.1. GTDB lineage: Bacteria > Acidobacteriota > Thermoanaerobaculia > UBA5066 > UBA5066 > DAOMFB01. Next base: position 4,146 of record JBLMYG010000009.1, on the reverse strand, counting down.
TTCGTGGCGATGCCCGGCGCCTCGCCGGAGGAGGTGGAGCGCCGCGTCGTGGCCCCTGTGGAGAAGGTCCTCTACCAGATCCCGAACGTCGAGTACGTCTACTCCATCTCGCAGCCTTCCGGCGGCCTCGTCATCGTCCGCTTCCTCGTCGGGACCGACCCCGACCAGGCCGTCGTCCGCGTCGAGGCGAAGCTGGCCGAGCTGAAGCCGAACCTTCCCCCCGGCTCGATGGCTCCGGTCGTCGCTCCCCGCGGGATCGACGACGTCCCCGTCGCCGCGTACACGCTCTGGTCGAAGGACGTCACCCCCATGAGGCTCCGGCAGGTGGCCGACGAGCTGAGGACGGAGCTCACCCGCCATCCCGACGTCGCGCAGGTGACCCTTCTCGGCGGGCAGCGGCGTGTCGTCCGGGTGACTTTCGACCGCGACCGCCTCGCCGCCCACGACGTCTCCCTCGTTCAGGCGTTCCAGGCCCTTCAAGGGATCAACTGGCGCCTCCCGGCGGGGAGCTTCGCGACGGGAAACACGGAGACCCTCGTCGAGGTCGGCTCCCTCTTCCGCCGTGCCGAGGACGTCGGCTCGGCGGTGATCGGCGTCTTCGGCGGAAAGCCGGTCTACCTCCGCGAGGTGGCGACCGTCTCCGACGGCCCGGAAGAGCCGTCGCAGTACGTCTGGATGATGACGAGGAAGGGCGACGATGCCCCGGCGGTGACGGTCGCCGTCGCAAAGAAGCCGGGGACGAACGCCGTCCAGCTCGTCCGCGAGCTGGACGAGCGGCTCGCGGGCCTCCGCGGCCCGGTCATCCCCTCGAACGTCCACGTGACCAAGACCCGAGACTACGGAAAGACGGCGAACGAGAAGTCGTCCGAGCTGATCTTCCACGTCGGCCTCGCCACGCTCTCGGTCGTCATCCTCATGGCGCTCTTCCTCGGCCGGCGCGAGGCGATCGTCGTCCTCGTTGCGGTGCCCGCGACGCTGGCCCTGACCCTCTTCTCGTCGTACCTCTTCGGCTACACGCTGAACCGCGTCACCCTCTTCGCCCTCATCTTCGCCATCGGCATCCTCGTGGACGACGCCATCGTCGTCGTCGAGAACGTCCACCGTCACTACGAGCTGGGGTGGGGCGAGCCCCGCCTCGCGACCGTCTATGCGGTGGACGAGGTCGGGAACCCGACGATTCTCGCGACCTTCGCCGTCGTCGCAGCCCTCCTGCCGCTCGCCTTCGTCTCCGGCCTCATGGGCCCGTACATGCGGCCAATCCCCGTGAACGCCTCGGCCGCGATGATCTTCTCCCTCCTCGTCGCCTTCGTCGTGTCGCCCTGGCTCACCTTCCGTCTCTTCCGGAAGTACGCCGAGGAGCACCTGAAGGGGCCCGAGGGCTATGCGCCGGACGCTGAGACGCCGGCCGAGGGGAAGCTCGAGCGCCTCTATCGCGGGCTCTTCACGCCCCTCCTCTCGAAGGCGGCCCGGCGGTGGGCGCTGCTCGGAGGGGTCGCCCTCCTTCTCCTTCTGTCGTGCGGCCTCTTCGTGATCCGCGCCGTGAAGGTGAAGATGCTCCCCTACGACAACAAGAGCGAGCTGCAGGTCGTCCTCGACATGCCCGAGGGGACCACCCTGGAGGCGACGGCCGCGGCGGCGCGGACGCTGGCCGGGATCGTCAAGGAGGTCCCCGAGGTGACCGACGTTCAGGTCTATGCGGGGACGTCGGCGCCGTTCAACTTCAACGGCCTCGTCCGCCACTATTACCTCCGCTCCGGGCCGCTCGTGGCCGACCTTCAGGTGAATCTCCTGCCGAAGGACGACCGCTCCCGGGACAGCCACACGATCGCCAAGGACGTCCGCATCCGGGTGGCAGAGGCCGGGAAGAAGCTCGGGGCGAACGTCAAGGTGACCGAGGTTCCGCCGGGGCCGCCCGTTCTGTCGACGCTGGTGGCCGAGATCTACGGCCCCGACCTCGGGGATCGCATCGCGCTGGCGAGGAAGGTGCGCGACATTTTCGAGTCGACCCCCGGCGTCGTCGACACGGACTGGCTCGTCCAGGCCCCCGGGCCGCGTGTCGAGCTGCACGTCGACCGGGAGAAGGCGGCCCTCACGGGCGTCAGCCCCGAGGTGGTCACGAAGACGCTTCGCCTTGCCCTGGACGGCGGCGAGGCCGGCCTCCTCCGCGACGAGAGCGCCCGGTCAGCGGTGCCGATCGTCCTCCGCCTCGAGCGGCCGCAGCGCTCGGGGCTCGAGGGGCTCCTCGCGACGACCGTCCCTTCGGCGACCGGAAAGCTCGTTCCGCTTCGCGAGCTCGTCACCGTCTCGAGCGACGTCCGGGAGAAGTTCATCTACCACAAGAATCTCCAGCCGGTGACCTACGTCCTCGCGGAGATGGCGGGCGCGGCCGAGGCGCCCGTCTACGGCATCCTCGACATGAAGGGGCGGATCGCCCGGCTGAAGCAGCCCGACGGGCGGCCGCTCCTGATCCTCTCGACGAGCCTCCCGACCGACACGACGTCGTACGCCATGAAGTGGGACGGCGAGTGGCACATCACTTACGAGGTCTTCCGCGACATGGGGATCGCCTTCGCCGCGGTCCTCGTCCTGATCTACGTTCTCGTCGTCGGCTGGTTCCGGTCGTTCGTGACGCCGCTCATCATCATGGCACCGATCCCGCTGACGCTCATCGGCATCCTGCCGGCCCACGGCCTCTTCGGGGTCTTCTTCACCGCCACCTCGATGATCGGCTTCATCGCCCTGGCCGGGATCATCGTCCGGAACTCGATCCTCCTCGTCGACTTCATCAACCTGGAGCTGAAGGCCGGCGAGACGCTCGAAGAGGCGGTCATCAAGGCGGGAGCCGTTCGCTTCCGCCCGATCGTCCTGACCGCCCTCGCCCTCGTGGCGGGAGGCGCCGTCATCCTTCTCGACCCGATCTTCCAGGGGCTCGCCGTGGCGCTCATCTCGGGCGTCCTCGTCTCGACCGCGCTGACCCTCGTCGTCATCCCGCTTCTCTACTACATGTACCTGAAAGCCGTCGGCAAACCCGACATCGGAGGGGAAGAAAAATGACCATCGACGACTCGCTCCGCGCCATCGCCGGCGCCTTCATCCTGATCTCGCTCGCTTTGGGGACCTGGGTCCACCCCGGCTTCTATCTCTTCACGGCCTTCGTCGGGCTCAACCTCCTTCAGTCGGGCTTCTCGAAGTGGTGCCCGATGATGGCGATCCTCCGGAAGCTCGGGGTCAGGGAGCAGCGCGCGTGAAGCTCCTGATGGCCCTGATCGACGAGGGGTGCAAGGAGGAGCTGGAAGTCGTCCTGAGACGGGCGGGGGTGACGGGCTACACCGAGATCCCGCACGCCGTCGGGATGGGGACGAGCGGGCCCCGCCTCGGCTCGGCAGCCTTCCCGAGGACCTCGGCCGTCGTCCTGACGTTCGTGGAGGACGGGGACGCCGCGCGGGTCGCGGCGGCCGTCCGGGCGCAGTGTCCCGCCAAAGGGCGCGTCCATCTCGTAACCTGGGGCGTTGAGGCGCTCGACGCCTGAGACGGAGGACTCTCATGCCGATGTTCGAATACGTCTGCCGCGCCTGCGGCGAGCGCTTCGAGGAGCTCCGGAGCGCGAAGGACGAGGGGCCCGGCCCTCTCTGCCCCGAGTGCGGCTCGGAGAAGGTCGTCAAGCTCGTCTCGGCCTTTGCCACGGGCACGACCGGCGCCGCCGGCGGGACGAGGGGCGGCAGCGCAGCCTCCTCGTGCGGCGGCTCGCGCCGCTTCACGTGAAGCTGATCCCAAGGGGCCCGTCGGGCCCCTTCCCGTCGGGCCCCGACGACGGCTGCGCGTGCGCCACCACGCCGCTTGACGTGGCGACCCTCGCCGCTCATATTGACCATATGGTTATGAAGGGTCATCTGGACCTGACGGACGCCGCACGGGAGAAGGTGGCGGCCCGGTTCCGGGCCCTCGGCGAGCCGACGCGCCTCCGCATCCTCGAGCGCCTCTTCCGGGGGTCTGCCTCCGTGACGGAGATCCTCGACTTCGTCGGCGGGACGCAGGCGAACGTCTCGAAGCACCTGTCGCTCCTCCACGCCGCCGGCCTCCTCTCGCGGGCGAAGAGCGGCACGCGGACGCTCTACGCCATCTCCGACCCGACGCTGAACAAGATCT
>JBLMYG010000008.1:0-7042 GCA_050258155.1 Acidithiobacillales bacterium | reverse complement strand
TGCAGCAGCCCGACGAGGCCCCACGTCTCGATCTCCGACGGGTCGGTGACGCCCGATGCCCGCGCGAGGTGACGCATCGTGGCCTCGACGGCGAGAGCGTGCCGGCGAAGGGCCTGGGATTTCGTGAACTCGGTCAGGACCGCCCACGCGGCGGGTCGCGTCGGGATCGTCATGGCCGTATGTTGCCACCGGGGGCCCTCCGGCCCCCGGGACCTCAGAGCTTCAGCTTCGACCTCGCCGCGGCGAGGACGGCCTCCCGGGCGGCCTCGAAGCCGAGGTCGGCCACGTTCAGGTGGAGGTCGTATCCGGTCGGGTCGTCGATGTCCCTGTGGAAGGCCTGCCGGATGAAGGTCCGCTGGGCGTTGTCGTTCTCGGTCACCCTCCGACGCGCCTCGTCGATGCTGACCGAATGGAGCCGCGCGATCTCCTCGGCCCGCGCTTCCAGGGGCCCGATCACCCGGACGCGGAGACCGCACGCCGGGGTGAGAAGCCATCCAGCGCCGCGTCCGACGAGGACGACACGCCCTTGTCGCGCCAGCTTTGCGATGACGCGTGTCATTCCGAGGAGGTAGCGGGCCTGTCCCGGATCCTCCGGAACGATGATGCCGACGAGGTACTCGTCGAACTCCCGGACGCCGTGCTCGTCGAGGCGGCTCAGGACGACCTCGTCGCTGAAGGTCTCGCTCGCAATGGCCGCGAGGATCTCCTTGTCGTAAGCCTTCCACCCGAGCGTCTCCGCGATGCTCGTGGCGAGCTCCGAGCCGTGCGACCCCGCCTGGCGCGACACGGAGATCCAGGGGCCCTCGGCCGCAAGCGTCCCGGCCTCCGGGGCTCCCCTCGCCCGGCGGCGGACTTCGGCCATGAGGCCCTGGCGGTGGGCGAGCTCTTCGATTCTTCCGGTCGGGGACATTTCAGCCTCCTTCACCCGGAGACCCGTCCCCCCCCGCCGCCGAGGCCCCCGGGTCCGACTCTAATCTAGTCCCGGACCGGCTGCGTTCCAACCCTATTTCGGAGAGCCCCACAGCTCCCGAAGGCGGGCGTCCCGGCCGCAGCCCCTCCGGTAGTACGCGTACCGGATCGGGTTCTTGGTGTGGTAGTGCTGGTGGTACTCCTCTGCGGGCCAAAAAACCGTCGCCGGGACGATCGGGACGACGATCGGGCCGCCAAAGGGCTTGCTCTTCTCCAGCGCGGCCTTCGAGGCTTCCGCGACAAGGCGCTGCTCTTCGTCGTGGACGAAGATCGCCGGACGGTACTGGGATCCGCGGTCGCAGAACTGCCCCGCCACGTCGGTCGGATCGATGTTGTGCCAGAAGACGTCGAGGAGCTTCTCGTAGGAGATCTTCGACGGAGCGTAGAGGATCTCGACCGACTCGGCGTGTCCGGTGCCTCCGGCCGAGACCTCCTCGTACGTCGGATTCTGCTTCGAACCCCCCGTGTAGCCGACCGTGACGGCGTGGACACCGTCCAGCTTCTCGAACGGCGGCTCCATGCACCAGAAGCAGCCGCCGGCGAACGTGGCCTTCTCCAGACCTCCCGCGGCCGGCGGTGCGGCCGGCTGCGCGGCCGTCGCGAAAAGCGGGGCGCTCCACAGCAGAACGAGAGCTAAGGTCGTTATCACCTGCCACCCCTTTCTCAACCGCTACGCGGGAAGCCATGCGGCGGATGCCACGGGGCGACTCAGGGCAAGAGAGCCAGGAGTCCGGGCGAGCGGTCCGAAAGGGAGACGCAGCCGTCCGTCGTCGCGGCCGCGTCGTCCTCGATCCGGACGCCGAAACGGCCCGGAAGGTAGACGCCCGGCTCGATCGTGCAGACGTTTCCGGCGATGATCGGCGTCCGGTTCCCGCGGACGAGGTACGGCGGCTCGTGCCCGTCCATCCCGAGGCCGTGCCCGAGACGGTGGGTGAAGAAGCGGCCGTAGCCGGCCTCCTCGATGACCTTCCTCGCCGCCCGGTCGACCTCCTCGGGTATCGCGCCTCCGCGGAACGCTTCGAAGCCGGCCTTCTGCGCCCTCTCCACGGCCGCATAGACCTTCCGGACCTCGTCGAAGGGCGCGCCGAACACGGCGGTCCGGGTGATGTCCGAGGAGTAGCCGTGGACGCGGCAGCCGCAGTCGATCAGGACGACGTCCCCCCTCTTCAGGCGCCGATTGCCCGGAGCGCCGTGCGGGAGCGAGGCCGAGGCGCCGAACTGGACGAGCCCGTCCCCCGGGGTGCCCACCCTACGAAACTCCTCGGACAGGATCTCGCCGACCTCCTCCTCGGTCAGCCCCTCGTGAAGGCGCTTCTGCGTCGCGGTCATGGCGGACGTCGTCCGGCGCGCCGCGTCGCGAATGAGGGATCTCTCGACCTCGCTCTTCACCATCCGAAGAGCGTCGAAGAGGGGGGTCGCGTCGGCGAGAGAGGCCCCCGTGGCGATGCGGAGCCGCTCCTCGGTGTGGACATCGGTGGTCCCTTCGAGCCCGATGCGCCTCGCCCCCGAGAGGAGCCTGGCCGCCAGCGCCGCCGGATCCTCGTGCTCCTGCCACGGCACGGTCCGACCGACGACGGCGTCGCGCCCGACCCGTGCCTCCTCGAAGAAGGGTGTGACGACCGTCGCCGGCATCCCGGGTTTCAGGAGAAGGGCGATCAGGCGCTCGCTCCGCCCCGGGTCGGTGGCGGTCAGGTAGCGGTAATTCGTCGACGGGAGGACGACGAGAGCGTCGAAGCCCATCGCCTTCGCTTCGGCGAGGATCCGCGCCTGCCGCTCGCGGAATACGTCGGGCGGCAGCGGAGGGGGGAGAGGAGAAACTCCGGTCGGAGTCTCCGCCGCCCTCGCGTCCGCCTCCCTGATCGCGAAGGGGGAGGAAGCGAGCGTCGCCAGGCCCACGGCCGGGGCGGCGGCGAGGAGACGGCGGCGGGTGAGCGCGGTGCGTCCGCGTGTCATGGGGGGACTCTAGCGCAGGGCGGCTCACCGTCCCGGCTCAGATCTCGACCTGGATGCCGATCTCCACGGCCCGGCTCGGGGGAATCCTGAAGAAAGCCGTGGCGCGCCCCTCGTTCCGGCGCATCCAGGAGAAGAGGCGTTCGCGCCACCGGGCCATGCCGCTCGTGGCCGGGGTCGAGATGACCGTTTCCCTCCCGAGGAAGTAGCTGATCCGGTCGGGGTCGAGCGCGGTCTGCCCGAGCTTCAGCCCGCGGAGTCCCGCGGGGACGTCGGGCTCCTCCATGAAGCCCCAGTGGAGGACGACGCGGTAGAAATCCGCCCCGAGCGGCTCGACGCGGGCCCGCTCCCCGGCAGGGACGCGCGGGATCTCGGCCGTGTCGACGGTCAGGAGGATCACGGGGTCGTGAAGCGCCCCGTTGTGCTCCCGGTTCAGGAGGAGGGCAGGCGGCACGAGGTCCTGGAAGCGCTCCAGGTAAACCGCCGGATGGGGTATGCGCGGCGGATTCTCCCGCTCGACCGCCCGGACGAGCTGCTCGATCGGGACGGCCGGCGTCCCGTCCTTCCTCTTCCGGAGGCGGTCGACGATGACGTGCTGCCCGTGCTTCCAGGTCACCATCAAGATGTACAAAAAAGCGCCGAGGGCGAGGGGAATCCAGCCGCCGTGGAGGATCTTCGCGAGGTTGGCCCCGAAGAAGGCGAGCTCGGCGGCGAGGAAGACGACGATCGCCGCGAACGCCTTCGGGGCGGACAGGCCCCATGCGTGGACGAGGAGCTCGAAGAAGAGAAGGGTGGTGATGAGCATCGTCGCGGTGACCGCCACCCCGTATGCGGCAGCCAGCCGGCTGGAAGTCCCGAATTCGACGACGAACCAGACGCACCCCGCGAGGAGCATCCAGTTGACGGCCGGGAGGTAGATCTGGCCTCGCTCTGTCGCGGAGGTGTGGAGGATGTTCAGCCGGGGGAGGAACCGGAGCTGGACCGCCTGCCGCGTCAGGGAGAAGACGCCGGAAATCAGCGCCTGCGAGGCGATCGTCGTCGCGGCGGTTGCGAGAGCCACGAGCGGGAGGACGGCGGCGGGCGGGACCATCCCGAAGAGCGGGTTCTCCAGCGCCTCCGGCCGGCGGAGGAGTAGCGCCCCCTGCCCGAAGTAGTTGAGGAGGAGCGCTGGCAGGACGAGACCGAACCACGCGACGCGGATGGGCCGCGCACCGAAATGCCCCATGTCGGCGTAGATGGCCTCCCCGCCCGTGACGACCAGAAAGACCGAGCCGAGAACGAAGAATCCCCTGAGACCGTTCGTTGCGAGGAAGCGGGCTCCGTGGAGCGGGATGAAGGCCTGGAGGACCTCTGGGGCCCGGAGCACGTGAACGAGGCCGAGGAACCCCAGGGTGGCGAACCAGAGGAGCATCACGGGGCCGAAGAGCGCTCCGATCCGTCCCGTTCCCTTCTTCTGAATGGCGAAAAGGGCGACGAGGATCGCGACCGAGAGGGGAATCACGAGTGGGCCGAGGGCGGGGCTCCGCGTCTTCAGACCCTCGACGGCGGAGAGGACCGAGATCGACGGCGTGATCAAGCCGTCGCCATAGAGGAGCGCCGAGCCGAAGAGCCCGAAGACCACCGCTCCCCGGCGGCGCACGGAGTCCCTGGGCAGCGCCCGGTTCGTCAGCGACATCAGCGCGAGGATGCCCCCCTCGCCCTCGTTGTCGGCGCGGAGGATGACGGCGATGTACTTGACGCCCACGAGGAGGATGAGCGACCAGAGGATGAGGGAGAGGACGCCGAGAACGTGTTCCTGGGAGAGCGCGAGGCCGTGCTCGGACGGGGAGAGCGACTCGCGAAGGGCGTAGAGCGGGCTCGTGCCGATGTCGCCGTAGACGACGCCGAGTGCGCCGAGCGAGAGGATCGCCAGGCGGCGCCTGCCCGGTTTCGGCTCACGATTCACGAGATGAACATAGCATCGCCGTAGCTGAAGAAACGGTAGCTCTCCTGGACCGCCTCGCGGTAGGCGGCGAGGACCCTCTCTCGTCCCGCGAAAGCCGATACGAGCATCAGGAGCGTCGAGCGCGGGAGGTGGAAGTTCGTCAGGAGGGCGTCGACGACCCGAAAGTTCGCGCCGGGGACCAGGAAAAGGTTCGTCTCGAAGGGGCCGGGGAAGACCTCTCCCCGAGCCGCGGCCGAGCCTTCCAACGTCCGGACCGTCGTCGTTCCGACGGCGACGACACGGCGCCCTTCGGCCCTCGCCCTCCGGATGGCCAGGGCAGCGGCCTCGGAGACCTCGCCCCGCTCCGATTCCATCGTGTGCTCTTCGACCCGCTCCGAGGTGACGGGCCGGAACGTCCCGAGCCCGACGTGGAGCGTGACACGCGCCAGCTCCACTCCCCGGCCGGCGACCGTGGCGAGGAGCTCCGGCGTGAAGTGAAGGCCGGCCGTCGGCGCGGCGATGGCGCCCGGCTTGTCGGCGTAAACCGTCTGGTAGTCCTCCCGATCACGCCCGTCCGCCTCCCCGCGGGGGCGGTGGATGTAGGGGGGAAGGGGAGCCGAGCCGAGCGTGGGAAGGTCCGAAGAAAGAGATCCTTTGCTCCCGTGCTTCACGAATCGGAGAGCGTAAAGGCTCCCTGCGGCGCCAGCGGCCATGGCGCTTTTCTTCGAAGGTGAATGGGTCCACGCCCCGGCTCGCGACTGCGGCTCGTTCGCGGGCAGCGCTTCGGCGCTCCACCCCCCTTCGAAGAAAAACCCCCGTCCGGCCTTCACGCGCCGGCCGGGCTTCGCGAGGCAGTGCCAGACTTCTCCCCCTCTCTTTTCCTCTTCCTCCGAAGAAGTCCCAGGCTCCTGGGGGACCCTCTCCACCAGCAGAAACTCCGTCCGCCGTCCCTTCTCGTCGGTCCCGAAGATCCGTGCCGGGATGACCTTCGTGTCGTTCACGACGAGGAGATCCCCCGGGCGGAGCAGCTCCGGAAGATCGGCGATGCGCCGGTGGGAAACGGCTCCGGTCCTCCGGTCGAGCGTCAGGAGCCGCGCCGTGCCGCGCGGCGCCGGGCGCTGGGCGATCGCCTCGGGCGGCAGGACATAGTCGAAGTCGGCGACGTTCACGGGGGCGCATTCTCCTCCGGATAGACTTCGGCGATGACCCCAAAGGCGCGAGCCGTCCTCTGTCTCTATGGCGCGCTCGCGCTCCTCGTGTCGCCCGTCTTCCCGCATTTCCTCTCCCCGAACGAGTTCGCGCGCTGGGCCGTTGCCGCCTCGATCGTCGAGCGGGGCACCCTCGACGTCTCGTGGCTCTCGCCGCTTCTCGGCCCGGGGTTCGAGGATCTCTCCTCCCGCGGCGGGCGGCTCTATGCGAACAAGGCGCCGGGCCTCGCGGCGGTTGCGCTCCCGGGCTACCTCGCCGCCCGCCCCGCCGCCGGGCCCCCGGCGCCCCCGGGGATGCGTCTTTCGCTCACGGCGATGCGCCTCGTCGGCGCCACACTCCCGGCGCTCCTCCTCGGCATCGTCTTCGCGCGGACGGCGGCGCGCTTCGGAGGCGAACCGTCACGCGTCGTGGTCGGTCTCTTCGCGCTCCTCTTCGCGACGCCGCTGTTCGCTTACGGGCTCCTTCTCTTCTCGCACGCTCTCGCGGCGGCGGGGCTCTTCGGGGCGTGGGCGGCGCTCTTCCTGCCCGAAAGGCAACGCCGCGCCGGGCGGCGGGAGCTCCTTGCCGGCGCCCTCCTCGGCCTCGCGGTCCTGTCGGAGCCGCCCGCTCTCGTGCCGACAGCCGTCCTCGTCGGCTGCGCCGCGTGGCGGCGTGGAGTCGCCCGGCCCCTCCGGATCCTTCTCGGAGCGGTTCCCTTCGCGGCCTGCCTCCTCGCGTACAACGCCGTCTGCTTCGGCGGGCCGTTCGAGCTGCCATCCGGGCACGAGGCAAACCCGGCTTTCCGCACCCTGGCGGAATCGGGGATCTTCGGGGTGTCGCTCCCGTCTCCGTCCATCTTCCTTCGTCTCCTTCTCGATCCCTCGAAGGGTCTCCTCGTCTTCGCGCCGGTACTTCTCCTCTCGCTTCGGGCCCTTCCCGTCTCCGCCGGCGTGCTCGGCCGGTCCGCGACGGTTGCGCTCGGCCTTGTCCCGCTCTCGCTGGCTCTTCTCT
>JBLMYG010000007.1:0-3210 GCA_050258155.1 Acidithiobacillales bacterium | reverse complement strand
GTCGTCTGCTGGAGCATCACCTCGGAGACCCAGACGGCGTACGGATCGCTCGTCCGGCGCCAGGGGAGATCGCGGCGGCGCCTCCGGTACCAGCGGAGGAGGGCACGGCGGAGCGAGCGTTCAGTCAAGCTTCTTTCGGAGACGGATGAGCCCCTGCCGGATCCGGGTCTTCACGGTGCCGAGGGGTTGCCGGAGCTTCCTGGCGATCTCGACGTGGGTGAGCCCCTTGAAGAAGGCGAGCTCGATGGCCTCGCGCTGGACAGGAGAAAGGCTCCTCATCGCCTCACGGACGGCGTCGCGGGTCTGGCGGAACGACGCGACCTGATCCGGAGCCGCCTCCTCGTCGAGCGGGTCGAGATTCGTCCCCGGGTCGTCGAACGACACCGTCCGGTCTTCCCTCCGGTGCCGCGCCCGGAGGCGGTCGATGGCGCGCGAACGGGCCACCGTGAAGATCCACGCCGGTGGAGCTCCGCGGGACGGGTCGTATCGTCCGGCCTGGCGCCAGATCTGCCAGAAGACGTCGAGGGCCACGTCTTCGGCCTCCTCCGTGTTCTGGAGGACCCTCCAGACGAGCGCGTAGACCGCCGTGGCGTACCGCCCGTAGAGGACGTCGAGCGCAGCAGGGTCGCCGGCCCGTATCCGCTCGAGAAGCTCGAGGTCGGTCCGCGCCCGATCGGTCTCGCCCCTTGGCGCCGGCGGCGCCTGAGTCCTGCGAGCCATTCTCATCGGAAGATTAGCAGGCCGGGGAAGGGGACGAAGACGGGAGAAAGACGGCCCTCGCGAAGCGGCTCGGGACGTGGAAGTCGGGGGGCTCGGCACGGAGCGTCGGGGAGAGGGCGAGATGGCGCGTCGAGGAGCCACCAGAGCCGCGGGCGATCCGGAATCCGTTCAGGCGGCGCTCCTCGCCGGGCCTAGGCGGCGTCCCCGGACCCGAGAGCGACCGCCACGGCAGCGTCATCCGGCAGCTCCAGCGCCGCCATTCCGACGGCGGGAAGCTCCCGGGCTCGCCGGTCACGGCCACCGAGAGCCCTTCGGGAAGTCGCCCGGCCGCGAGCGTCCATGTTGCGCGGCTCTCGTCCGGGTTGATGACCTCGGCGCCGTAGCGCGAACCGGCCGGGTTCACGACGATCTCCCGGTACGAGAACGGCGCCTCCGGCCGGCCGACGAAGAGCTCCACGCAATCGTCCTCCCAGACCGGACCGCCGTCGACAGCGGCGACGCGAAGGGGCGGCTCGGAGGCGACCTCGAAGAGGACATGCAGGGCCGTCGGCGACGCCACGAGCGCCACGGCCGCCCCGGGACCTGCGGAGACAGAGCCCCCCACGTCGAGAAGGCGGTGGCGCGGCGCCGACGAAAGGGCCTCGGGAACCTGCGCGTCGGCGACGAGCGCCACCTCGACCCGGCGGAGCCCGACGGGGCTCACTTCCATTCGACCCGGACCCCGGCAAGGCGGGTCCGAAGGCTCCGTGCCGAGGCCTGAGCTCGCTTGAGGCCGAGGGCGGCGTCGCGCTCGAGAGGGAGGACGAGCAGCCGTGCGCCACGCCGGAGAGGGGGCGGACCCGCAGCGGCCGCCTCCCCGACGATGCGAATCAGCTCGATCCGGTCGTGAGCGTCGCCGGCTGCGTCCTGGAAGCGCGCAAGCTCGGCGAGAAGGCCGGGTGCCCTCGGCACCAGGTCACGGACGAACTCGAAGCCGTACCGGATGTCCTTGGCCGCGATCCGGAGCGGATGGAGCATCTCCCGCTCGGGTATCCCGGCATCGAGGAACCGCTTCCTTCTCTTTCGAAGGCGACGTCGGACGAGGCGCGCTAAGGTCTCGTCGTTCCGTGAAGGCCCGGCGGCCGCGAAAGGGCGGTTCAGGCGTGAGAGCTCCGCATCGCGCAGGCTGAAGGCGGCGCGGAGCGCCTCGAGCAGAATGTGGCCTTCGCGCGCCGAGGCCGCGGCGTCTCCGGCGGCCGGAGTCAGGCGGGCTGCCAGCTTCCGGGCGACGCGGTGGCGAAGAGGGTCGCGGCGGAACCGCGTTGAGAGGCGTGCCGCCGAGACTTCGAGCGTTCTGTTGGGAGACAGGAATCTCCTGAGGTCTCGCGCCGCGCAGCGCAAGGGATCGCCCGAGCCGCGGGCGGGGAATCCGCGCGTCAGCTTCGCGACGGTCGCGGTCCGGCGGAGGGCCACCCGAAGGTCGTGGAGCACCCTCTCGTCGTCGAGGCGCTCCGCCCGCGCGAGCACCTCCTCGATTCTCGTCCGCTGGGCCGAGACCGCCGCGACCAGGCGGGCGACGAGGGGAGGAGCGGCACCGGAACGGGCCATCCCGGTATCGTACCTGCCGTGCGCCCGGGAGCAGGAGCGCTCAGGTCGCGCCGAGATCGCCCGGGGTGGTCTCCCTGGACCCGGCGAAGAGACCGAGCTCGTCCGTCGCGGCATCGTAGTCGAAGAGCTCCGCGAAGCGGCCCCAGTTGACGACGGTCTCGAAGAGCGCGGCGATGTCGTCGGCCGGAAGCTCCGCCGCGAGGGCGTCCCTGACCTCTTCGCCGCGCCGGGAGACGCTGGGAGTCTCCGCCAGCAGCCGGACGACCCGAGCGAAGGTCCCGAGGGAGAGAATCTGGCGCCGCACGATCCAGCGGCGCTCCGCGGCCGGCGAGGAAAGGAACTTCCGGCCAAGCTCCGCGAGGAGGACGCGCTGCTTCGGCGTGTCGACGAAATCGAGAAGCTCGGCCGCCTTGACGACGGCGATCGTCCGGCCGAAGTCGTACTCGGTGATCCGGTCGAGGGCGAAGAGGTCGAGCTCGCCCCCGTGGTCGAGGAGGATGTCCAGGAGGCCGCCGATCTCGCCGACCGAGACGTTGGGGAGCGGGATGATGGGGGTGGGTGGCCGGCGCCCGGCCGGCCGGGCCGGCGCGGGCTCCTCCTCCGGCAGATGGATCCCGGTGATGGCCTCGTGGACCCGCTCGACCATCCTCGCGAAGAGCGGGTCGCGGACCGACCGGGGGTGAGGAAGCGTGTTCACGATTTCGCTCCGGACCGTGCCCGGGTTCGCTCCGAGGACCACGATCCGGTCGCCGAGGACCACGGCCTCCTCGATCAGGTGGGTAATGAGAAGGACCGAGGAGAGGCCGGTCGACGGGTCGTGGAAGAGGCGGGCGACCTCCGAACGGAGGAGCTCGGACGTCAGGACGTCGAGGGCCGAGAACGGCTCGTCCATGCAGAGGAGCT
>JBLMYG010000006.1:0-7891 GCA_050258155.1 Acidithiobacillales bacterium | reverse complement strand
ATCGGCATCCTCGTCGGGCTGGAGATCCCGCTGATGATGCGGCTCCTCAGGGGCTCGGTCGTCTTCAAGGACCTCGTCGCGCAGGTCCTGACGTTCGACTACCTCGGCTCGCTCGCCGCCTGCGTCCTCTTCCCGCTCCTCCTCGTCCCACGGCTCGGCCTCGTCCGGACGTCGGTCCTCTTCGGCCTCCTGAACGCCGCCGTCGCCTTCTGGTCGATCCGTCTCTTCCGGCACGAGGTAGGCCCTGCCGGCGGGCTCCTGGCCCGCGCCGGCTTCGTGACGGCGCTCCTCCTCGCCGCCTTCGCAGGAGCGAACCGCCTGACCACGATGGCCGAGGAGACGCAGTACGCCGACGAGGTCATCGTGGCCAGGACCTCCTCCTACCAGCGGATCGTCGTGACCCGGAACCGAGCCGGCTTCCAGCTCTTCCTGAACGGGCACCTCCAGTTCTCGTCGGTGGACGAGTACCGGTACCACGAAGCGCTCGTCCACCCCGCCTTCGCCGTCGCTCCGGAGGCCCGGCGCGTGGCCATCCTCGGCGGCGGCGACGGCCTCGCCCTCCGCGAGGTGCTGAAGCACCCGTCGGTCGAGTCGGTCACGCTCGTCGACCTCGACCCGGCGGTCACGGAGCTCGCACGGACGAACCCGCTCTTTTCGGCCCTCAACCGGAACGCCTTCGCCGACCCGCGCGTGACCCTCGTGAACGACGACGCGATGGTCTGGCTCGAGAAGGGGTCCGGCCTGTTCGACGTGGTTCTCGCCGACTTCCCCGATCCGAGCAGCTACTCCGTCGGCAAGCTCTATACGACCCGCTTCTACACGCTCGTGAAGCGGCGCCTCGACCCGCGCGGCGTCCTGGCCGTCCAGTCGACGTCGCCGCTCTTCGCGCGGACGTCGTTCTGGATCGTCGTCCGGACGGTCGAGGCGGCCGGCTTCTTCGTCCGGCCGTACCACATGACGGTCCCCTCCTTCGGAGTCTGGGGCTACGTCCTCGCCTCTCCCGAGCCGTTCGCGATCCCGGCGAGCCTCCTGCCGGGGCTCCGCGCCCTCTCGGACGCCACGCTCCCGTCGCTCTTCACCTTCGGGCCCGACATCGCTCCCGTCGGGGCGCGGGTGAACCGGCTGAACGACCAGGTCCTCGTCCGGACGTACGAGAGCGAGTGGAAGAAGTTCGACTGACGCGGCGCGACGCCATCGTCGCTCTGGTGGGAACGGGCGCGGCAGCGGCGCTCGCCTCCGCCCTCGCCTCCTGCGGCCGGACGGACGGCCGCGCGCTCCACTTCGAAGGGGCGCTCCTCGTCCCGAACGAAGCTCTCGGCCACAGGCTCCGGACGAACGAGCTTCTCGCGCGCCCGGCCGTCCGGACCGAGCACGTCGGTACCGCGATCGTCGGGGGAGGGATCTCCGGGCTCTCCGCGGCCTGGACGCTCGCGCGCGCCGGCGAGACGGATTACCGCGTCTACGACCTCGAGGCCGAGCCCGGGGGGACGGCGGTCTCCGGCGCCGGTGACGTCTCGAGATTCCCGTGGGGCGCCCACTACGTCCCGGTCCCGGTCTACCCGAATCCGGCGATGGAGGCGCTCCTCTCGGAGATCGGGGCGATCACGGGGCGCGACGGGAATGGCGATCCGGTCTGGGCCGAGGAGATGCTCTGCCGGGAGCCCGAGGAGCGGCTCTTCTTCGGCTTCGAGTGGCACCCCGGGCTTTTCCCGCGCGCCGGGGCCACGGCAAGGGACCTGACGCAGCTCGCGCGCTTCGAGGCCGAGATGGCGGCCTTTGCCGCCCTGAGGGACGCGCGGGGGCGCCGCGCCTTCGCCCTCCCGACGTGCCGCTCCTCGGACGATGCGGAGCTTCTGGCGCTCGACCGGATGACGATGGGAGAGTGGATGAGGTCGCGGGGCTTCGACGCGCCGCGCCTTCTCTGGCTGGCCGAGTACGGCTGCCGCGACGACTACGCCGGAAGCCTCGACGAGATCTCCGCGTGGGCGGGAATTTTCTATTACGCCGCCCGAATGGCCGGCAAGGGGCCCGACGAGGAGTCGGCCCCGTTCCTGACCTGGCCGGAGGGGAACGGGAGGCTCGTCCATCACCTCGCGAAGTCGGCCGCGGGGCGGGTCGCGGGGTCGGCGCTCGTCTTCGACGTCCTCCCGCAGAGAGGAGCCGGCGCTCCGGTGACCCTCCGCTACCTCGATGCCACGAAGGACGAGGTCGTCGCCGTCGAGGCGAAGGACGCCGTCCTTGCCCTCCCGAAGTTCGTCCTCGGCCGCATCCTCGCCCCGTGGCGCGAGTCGCCCCCCGGCTTTCTCCGCGAGCTCGGCTATGCGCCCTGGATCGTCGCGAACCTGACCCTCTCCGGACGGCCGAGGGAGCGCCGCGTGGAGCTGGCCTGGGACAACGTCATCTACGACTCGAAGTCGCTCGGCTATGTCGTGGCGACCCACCAGACCGGGCTCGACCACGGCCCGACGGTCTTCACCTGGTACCACGCCTTCGCCGGCGAGGAGCCGAAGGCAGCGCGGGAGAGGCTCTTCGGCATGACCTGGGACGAGATCGCGCCGGCCGTCCTCGCGGACCTGACGGTGGCCCACCCCGACCTCCCAACCCTCGTCACGCGCCTCGACGTGGCGCGATGGGGGCACGCCATGCTCCGCCCAGCTCCCGGCTTCTTCACGAACCCGGTCAGACGCCTCCCCGACGAGCCCCTCGGCGGCGTCCGGTTCGCCCACGCCGACACCGGACTTCCACTCTTCGAGGACGCGCAGGACGCCGGCGTCCGCGCGGCCGAGTCGATCCTCCGCGAGCGGCGGGGCGTGCGCTAGAATCCGCGGGCCTCTCGCAGATCGGCCACGACGGAACGTTCGATCGGTCGAGCCGTCGCCCGTTTGAATCCAAGAAAGCACCCAAGGAGGCCTCGAATGAACTCCAGGACCCCCCTTCGTGCCAGCGCTGCCGTGCTGATGGCTCTCGGCCTCGCGTTGCCGGCCTCGGCGCAGGATGCCGGGGAACTCGACCGGGCCGCAGCTGCGAAGGTCTTCCCGAAAGCCCCGTACTCGCCGTACGCGGGCCGGGACTATCCCACGCGCCCGTACTTCGGCGATACGCACCTGCACACGTCCTACTCCATGGACGCTGGCGCGGCCGGGGCGCGGCTCACGCCGCGCGACGCCTACAAGTTCGCCCGCGGCGAGGAGGTCACGGCCTCCTCCAACCAGCCGGTGAAGCTGTCCCGGCCGCTCGACTTCCTCGTCGTGGCCGACCACTCGGACGGCTTCGGGTTCTTCCCGCTGCTGATGAGCGGCGACCCGGAGCTGCTCGCGACGGAGCAGGGCCGCCGTTGGTACGACATGATCACGGCCGGCAAGAGCTTCGACGCTGCGTTCGACATCATCCAGAGCTTCAGCGCCAACAAGATGCCGAAGGGGTTCCCGGTCCCGGGCACGCGCGCCTACCGCAATGCCTGGCAGGAAGTCATCAAGGCCGCAGAGGCCTACAACGATCCCGGCCGCTTCACGACCTTCATCGGATTCGAATGGACCGTGAACACCGGAGGCAACAACCTCCACCGGAACGTCATCTTCCGCGGCAACGGGATCCAGGCGAGCCTCGTGGAGCCGTACACCACCCTGCCTCCGCTCGGGAGCGACAACCCGGTCGACCTCTGGAAGTGGATGGCGACGGTGGAGGAGAAGACGGGGAGCCAGGTCCTCGCCATCGCCCACAACGGAAACCTGTCGAACGGCACCATGTTCCCGGTCGTCGAGGCTTTCGGCAAGAAGCTCGACAAACCGTACGTCGAGACGCGCGCGAAGTGGGAGCGGCTCTACGAGGTCACCCAGATGAAGGGCGACGGCGAGACGCACCCGTACCTCTCGCCGAACGACGAATTCGCGGACTTCGAGCGCTGGGACAAGGCCAACCTCGCCGTCACGCAGAAGCATACGAGCGACATGTTCGAGTTCGAGTACGCGCGCGCGGCGCTCAAGAACGGCCTCCTGCTCGAGGCGAAGCTGGGGACCAACCCGTACAAGTTCGGCATGATCGGCAGCACCGACGCGCACACCGGCCTCGCTGCGGTCGAAGAGGACAACTTCTTCGGCAAAGTCACCACCAGCGAGCCGAGCCCCGAGCGCCTGACCTCGACCTTCATGACGAACCCCAAGATCGGCGTCACGATCAAGGACTGGGAGGTCTCGTCCTCAGGCTACGCGGCCGTTTGGGCGAAGGAGAACACGCGCGAGGCGATCTTCGACGCCATGGTGCGCCGTGAGACGTACGCGACGACCGGCCCGCGCATGCTCGTCCGGTTCTTCGGGGGCTGGAGCTTCGAGCCGAAGGACGCGACGGATCGGATGCTTGCGGTCGTCGGCTACGCGAAGGGCGTCCCGATGGGCGGCGACCTCCAGAAGGCCCCCGCCGGGAAGGCCCCGACGTTCCTCGTCGGCGCGCTCAAGGACGCCATCGGCGCGAACCTGGACCGGATCCAGATCGTCAAGGGCTGGATGGACGCCAAGGGGGAGCTCCGCGAGAAGGTCTACGACGTCGCGTGGTCGGGCGGCCGGAAGGCGGACCCGAAGACGGGCAAGCTGCCCTCCGTGGGGAGCACGGTGGACGTCGAGAACGCGACCTTCACGAATTCGATCGGCGCCCCGGAGCTCGGCGCCGTGTGGAAGGACCCTGACTTCGACCCGTCGCTCCGGGCCTTTTACTACGCGCGCGTGATCGAGATCCCGACGCCGCGCTGGACCGCCTACGACGCCAAGCGCTTCGGCGTGAAGCCTCTTCCAGGCACCCGCATGACGATCACGGAACGGGCCTACACGTCACCCATCTGGTACTCGCCGAACTGAAGGAGAACGTGGCTGCCGCAAAGCACGATACCGGCGCGGGCCTCGCGGATGGCGGGGTCCGCGCCCGGGGGTTTCGACGACTCTCCATGAGATCCCTCCTCCGCGAGCCCCTCGTTCACTTCCTGCTGCTCGGCGGACTGATGTTCCTCTGGTTCGAGTGGCGGGGCGGATCGGGAGGGCCGGGCGGGACGCGCATCGTGGTCACCCCCGGACAGATCCAGCACCTCGCTTCCGGATTCGCCCGGACCTGGCAGCGTCCCCCGACCGAGGTCGAGCTGAAGGGATTGGTCGACGACTACGTCAAGGAGGAGATCGCCGTCCGCGAGGCGGCGGTCATGGGCCTCGATCGCGACGACACGATCATCCGGCGGCGGCTCCGGCAGAAGCTCGAGTTCCTCGTCGAAGAGACGGCCGGCCAGGTTCTTCCCACGGACGCGGAGGTCCGGGCGTGGGTGGACACCCACCCCGGTTCCTTCGGCGAAGAGCCCCGCGTCTCCCTCCGCCAGGTCTTCGTGAGCCCGCAGCGCCGGGGCGCGGGCGCGCGGGCCGAAGCCGGGAAGCTCCTCATGCGGCTTCGTGCCGCCGGCCCCGGCGCCGCGACCGGCGATCTCGGCGACCCGACGATGCTTCCGCCGGAGCTGCCGCTCGGTCCCTTGGGAGAGGCCAGCCGCACGTTTGGAGAGGACTTCGCCCGGGCGGTCGCCGGGCTCGAGCCTGGCACGTGGGCGGGCCCGGTCGGGTCCACATACGGGCTGCACCTCGTCCTCGTCCGCCAGCGTGTCGCCGCCTCACAGCCGGACCTCGCCACGATCCGCCCGATGGTCGAGCGCGAGCTGCTCGCCGAGCGAAGCAAGAAGGAGCTCTCCGCCCTCTACGAGCGGATGCTGAAGAAGTACACGGTCGCGATCGAGATGCCGAGGCCGGCCGAGGCGAAAGCCGCCGCCGGGAGCGTACAGTGAGGCGCGCGACCCTGCTCGTGGCCGGACTTCTGATCGTTCAGGCGGCGCCGGCTCGTGCCCATGAGGTACGTCCTGGCTTTCTCGAGCTGAAGGAAACGGGGCCGGAAACCTACTCCTTACTCTGGAAGAAGCCGGCCGGCGGCGAAGTCGAAATCCGGATCGCGCCGGTGATTCCCGAGGGGTGCCGCCTCCTCACGCCCGACCGGCAGCAGCTCTCGCCGGGCGCGGTGATCGTCCGGGGGACCCTCACCTGTACCGGCGGCCTCGCGGGAAAGACGATCGCCATCGCGGGGCTCGAGGCCACGGTCACCGACGTCCTCGTCCGCTTGCACCATGCCGACGGCCGGCTGGAGAGCCACCTGCTCCGCCCGGCGACGCCGTCGGTGACGCTGGGAGGGGTGACGTCCCGCCTCGAACGTTCGCTCTCCTATCTGCAGCTCGGCGTCCAGCACATCCTCCTCGGCGTCGACCACCTTCTCTTCGTGCTCGGACTTCTTCTGATCGTCGGCAGCCGCTGGATGCTGGTCAAGACGATCACGTCGTTCACCGTGGCGCACAGCATCACGCTGGCCATCGCGACGCTCGGCTATGCCACCGCCCCGCTCCCGCCCTTGAACGCCGCCATCGCGCTCTCGATCCTCTTCCTCGGCCCCGAGGTCGTCCGTGTCTGGCGCGGCGAGACGAGCTTCACGATTCGTCACCCATGGGTCGTCGCATTCGCGTTCGGCCTCCTCCACGGCTTCGGCTTCGCGAGCGGTTTGACCGCCATGGGACTGCCGAAGGCGGAGATCCCGCTGGCCCTCCTCCTCTTCAACGTCGGCGTCGAGATCGGCCAGATCGCGTTCGTCGTTCTGATCGTCCTGCTCGAGCGCGCCTTCCGGACGCTCGAGATCCGCTGGCCGCGCTGGGTCGAGGCGCTCCCCGGATACGCGGTCGGATCGCTCGGCGCCTACTGGACGATCCAGCGAGCGGTCGTCCTCCTTTCGGGAGCGCGATGAGAGACGGCCTTCCCGTTCGTTCTTCCTTCGAGATGCCACTCGTCCTCGTTCTTTTCCTCGCCGCGGCCCCCGCCCTCGCGCACGTGCAGGAGGGGCAGGCTACCGGCTTCCTGACCGGCCTCAGACATCCCGTTTCCGGCCTCGACCATGTCCTTGCGATGGTCGCAGTGGGTCTCTGGGGCGCGCAGTTCGGCGCCCCGGCGATCTGGCTGCTGCCCGTGACGTTTCCGATGGTGATGGCGTTCGGCGGCTTCCTGAGCCTCCTTGGCGTTCCGCTCCCGGGTGTCGAGGCTGGCATCGCCCTCTCCGCCGTGATGCTCGGCGCCGCAGTCCTTTCCGAATGGCGGCCGCCGATCGGAGCGGCGGCCGTGATCGTCGGCCTCTTCGCGATCTTCCACGGACATGCCCACGGCGCCGAGCTCCCGGCGGGCCAGAGTGGCCTCCTTTACAGCATCGGCTTCGTCATTGCCACCGGGTGCCTGCACGCGACCGGAATCGGCATCGGGCTGATCCACCGGTGGGACTGGGGACAGGTCGCCCTGCGGACCGCGGGGGCCGCGGTCGCTGCCGCCGGATGTTTCTTCCTCTGGAAGGTGCTGACGTGAGACGGCGCGCCCTGCTGTCGAGCCTGGCTGGAGCGATGCTGCTCTGGCCCGGTGCCGCGTACGCGCACCTGATGACGACCGGGCTTGGCCCGATCTACGACGGCATCTCGCACCTCTTCCTGACCTTCGATGACCTTCTGCCGGTCATCGCGATGGCGCTTCTGGCCGGCCTCAGCGGGCCGGCCACGGGACGGCGGGTGCTCTTCATCCTGCCGGCCGCCTGGCTCGCAGGGGGCGTGGCGGGGTACCTGACCGGAGTCGCGCCGCTTCCGGCGGGGGTCACGTCGCTTTCGCTCGTCGCGCTTGGGGTCCTGACGGCGGCTGACCGCAAGCTCTCCGCGCTCTTCGTGACGGCCCTCGCCGTGACCCTCGGGACCGTGCACGGCTGGTTGAACGGGGCGGCCACCGCCGCCGCCGGCCGGGAAGCGACCGGGCTCGTCGGCATCGCCGGGGCGATCTTCCTGATGGTGGCGCTCGCCTCC
>JBLMYG010000005.1:0-5364 GCA_050258155.1 Acidithiobacillales bacterium | reverse complement strand
TCCAGAGGCCCGAAGTAGAGGAGCGCCACGCGGTAGCGCTTCAGGATCCTCTCGACGGTAGCGCGGTCGGTGGAGCGGTAGACGGCCGCGACGTCGGCCTTTCGCCTCTCGATCTCTGCCCGCGAGTGGCCGCGCTGCTGGACGTGGTAGTCCCAGCCGATCACGATCGGGAGGCCGGTGTTCATCGAGACGTGGCTGAA
This sequence comes from Acidithiobacillales bacterium, assembly GCA_050258155.1. GTDB lineage: Bacteria > Acidobacteriota > Thermoanaerobaculia > UBA5066 > UBA5066 > DAOMFB01. Next base: position 5,164 of record JBLMYG010000005.1, on the reverse strand, counting down.
CTCGCCATAAGACGGCCCCCACGCCTCGCAGAGGACCGGGATGCCGCGGACGGTCCGGTTCAGCCAGTCGTACGCGGCCTTGTCCTCGGGGTCGAAGCGGTCGAGGTAGGCGGTCCCGTCGAGCGTTCCTCGCGGGCCGTCCACCCGGTTGATCGAGACGGCGCCGATCGTCGCCGCGGCGGAGGTGACGGCGGCGAGGGCGGCGGCGGCGAGAAAGAGCGTGCGCCGGAGGCGGCGGCCAGCGGGCGCGTCCGCCGAGAAGAGGCGCGCGAGGATGGCGCCTCCGGCGATCGACAGAAGGAACCAGGTCTCCAGGTAGAACTTGAAGAGCGTGTTCATCCGGTCCCAGACGAAGACCGTCTCGCACCCGGCCCAGACGGCGAACGAGAAGGCGGCGAGGGCGAGCGGCAGCCGGTCCTCCTCGGCCGTCGTCCGGCGGAGGGCCAGGAGGGCCGCGAAGACGAAGAGGGCGAGGGCGAACGTCCGGACCGGCGCGGCCGAAGCGGAGCCGGAGCGGAAGGCGAGGGCGAAGACGATCGCGAGAAGGAGGATCGCGAAGACCCACCGCTGTCCGGCCGTCAGCCGGGCGGGGCCCGTCCGGGCGAGGATCGAGGAGCGCAGTGCGACGAAGAGGAACGGCACGACGATCGCAAGGAAGAGGCCCCAGACCTCGAGGAAGGGAAGGGGCCGGGCGTACGGCCCGACCTCGAGTCCCCACTGGTGCAATGGGGGGGAGAAGCTGCTCCAGAAGGGGCGGTAGAGGAGCCAGGCGACACCGACGACCGCCCCCGCAGGGAGGAGGACGCGGGTGAAAAGCCGTCCCGCCCTCCGGAGGAAGCCGGCCTCGCGCCCTGCCCACCACCAGGAAAGCGATAGGAGAAAGACGAGGATGCCGGCGTAGGTCGGGATGCTCCAGCCGTTCGTCACCTGGATGGCGCCCAGGAAGAGGCCGCCGAGAAGGACGGCCGCCGGGCGGCCGGCGCGTGACGGAAACTCCGCTCCGCGGGTCAGGCCGAGAAGCAGGAGCGCGACGAACCCTGCCGTGAAGGGCATGACGAGGGCGTGGGCGTGAAGGTCGGCGAAAAGGAAGGTCCAGAGCGGGTACTCGTTGATCGTGCTCCCGATGACGCGCGAGCTGTCCCAGAAGACCTCCCAGAGGCCGGCGCGGCGGTGGACGAGGAGGAAGAGGCCTGAGAGGTTCCCGGCGAAGAGGCCGAGCGCCACCGTCCAGAGGCCACCTCGCGTGCCGGCGAGAAAGGTTCCCGCGGCGTAAAGGCCGGCCGCCGTCAGGCCGGCGACGAGGGCGATGCCGAGGTTGAACATCACGGAGGGGGTGACGGTGAGCGCCTTGCCGACGGCCGCGACGAGAAAGTGTCCGAAGTACGTGTAGGACAGGGGCGCTCCGGAGAGCCACGGCTCCGGAGGGGGGAGGTAGGCCGTCCGATAGAGAGCGTTCAGGAAGGAGAAGTCCATCGGCTTCTCGCCCCACCAGATCTCCGGGTTCAGGGCGCGGATGACCAGGAAGAAGAAGAACGCGAAGCCGAAAATCGCCTCCGTCCTCCGGAAGTCCTCCGGCCAGCCGAGAGCCCGGCGTTTCCTGACGACGGCGCCCAGAGCCACGAAGAGGGCCGTCCATCCGAGCAGGACGGGGCGGCCGAAACGGGCCGCACCGAGGGAGACGAGAAGCCACGGCACGAATGCGAAGAGGAGAGCCCCGGCGACCTTGGAGAGGGCATAGAGACCGGGCCTCGGGCCGAGCGCTGCGGCGAGAAGAGCCCAGGCTCCGAGGCCGAGCGCCTCGGCGAGGAGGAGGACGAGAATCGTCGCCAGAGCCCCGCTCCGGACCGCGCCGAGGCCTCCTTCCCGGTGGCCCGGCGCCGGCGCGCCGGCGCGCGCGAGGAGGAGCTGGCTGCGCGTCCAGGAGCGCGAGGGGAGGCCGGTCAGGATCCTCCTCTCGATCTCCTCCGCCGGGAGCCGTCCTCTGTTCTCGAAGAGAAGGACTTTCGGGTGGTCGTAGACGGAGAACGACTCGTCGGCCATCTCGTCCGGGAACGAGACCCCGGGAAGGGAGGGGCGCGAGGTGAAGTCCCGGGCCAGGACGAAGCCGAGGTCGCCTGAGAACAGACGCTGGAGATAGGCGTTCGTCAGCGGGAACTTTTCCGGCGCGCGGGTGACCGCCCCGTAGATCCGTTTGGTCGGGAAGACGACCCAGTCGGCCGTGGAGAGCTCCCGCGAGAGGGCCGAGATCTTGGCGGCCGCGTCGGGGTCGTAGTAGCCGAATTCAACGATCCGGTACCTTTCGGGCGTTCGCCCGGGGAGCGGCATCGGAAACCCCTCGTCCCAGTGCTGGGTGACGACCTTCTTCCCCTCCGGGACGTTCGCGTAGAACCAGCGCGACGCGGCCACGGGGGTGAAGGGGCGCGTATAGATCGAGAGGAAGGCGAGGGCCCAGAGCGCGGTCCCTGCCACGACCGCGCCGCGGACGATCCTGCCGCGGAGCCCCGCGAGCGCCGTCGCGGCCCAGAGGGCGAAGAGCGGGTAGAGGGGGAGGAGGTAGCGCGGGAACTTCACCTGGAACGAGACGGTCACGAGGAAGTACGGGACGGCCCAGGCGAGGACGACGATCTCGAACCGGCTCCAGCGCCGGAAGCGGACTGCGAGCCGGAAGGCTCCCCAGAGCCCCGCGAGGCCGAGAAGGGGGCCGAGGCCCCAGAGGACGGTTTCCTTCAGCTCGTAGAGGACTTTCGTCGTCCCGAGGTACTGGTTCGTGTAGGGGACGGAGCCCGCCTGCCGGACCATCCGGCTCTGCTCCAGAACGTCGTGTGCGAAGCGGCGCGCGTCGAGAAACGCGTACGGCTGGGCGGCGGCGAAGGTGGCGAGCGCCACCACGCCTGCGGCGAACAGAAGCCCGAAAGCCCTCCACGGCTCGCGCTCGGAGCGCCATCGAAGGAGGACCGCCGCGAGGATCGGGAGGACGAGCGGCGCCGCGCTCACCTTCGTCGCGACGGCAAAGCCGGCCACGGCGGCGCCGAGCAGGAGATGCCCGGGGCGTCCCTCCTCCGCGTACCGCGCGAGCAGGACGAGCGCGAGAAGGACCAGGAACGTCAGCGGGATGTCGTTCGTGGCGAAGTGCGAGTTCTGGAGGTGGAGGACGGCGAGCGCCAGGAGGAGGCCGGCGAGGAGCCCCGCCTTCTCGCCGTACCGGCGGCGGGCGGCGAGGACGAGAAGGAGAACGGTCGCCGCGCCCCAGAGGGCGGAGAGAAAGCGCCCCGTGAAGACGACGCCGTCGTACGACGCGAACCACGGCTTCGCGATGGAGAGGAGGGTCGTGACTCCCTTCGTCACGTAGAAGGGGAAGGAGCCGTAGGCGAAGAACTCCGGGTCGAGTCTCAAGGGATGGAACGAGAGACGGAGGACCGCGCTGGCGATCGCCCTCTCGTCGGGGTGGAAGAAGTGACCCTCGTCGAAATCGATCCCGAAGAGACGGACGGCGAGCGCCAGGAGGAAGAGCGCGAGGAGCGCACGGCGCCGCATCGTCCGACAAAGATACATCGCGGAAGGACGGCAGGGCGCGGAAGGGCGCGAGGAGCAGCCCGGTCTTCTAAGATATGCGGATGCCGCTTCGACCCCGGAAGGCCTGGGCTCTGAATGCCCTCCTCGCCGCCGGCTCGCTGCTCGCCGGGCTCGTCCTCTGCGAGGTCGTGGCCCGGATTCTCCTGCCGCCCGCCCAGGTCGTGAAGATCGAGAAGATCGAACGGCCCGACTGGTCGAAATACGAGCCGAAAAAAACGACGGAGGACAAGTCGATCGACTCGGTCGTCCTCTTCGGCGGGCCCCACGGCGTCCGGCTCCGGCCCAACACGATCGGGATGATCCGGCACCACTCCGTGAGCGGCCTCGACGTCGTCATCCGCGTCAACTCGATCGGACTCAGGTACGACGAGCTCGGGCCCAAGTCGCCCGACGAGTTCCGCGTCCTGGTGCTCGGCGACTCGATCACGTTCGGCGACTTCCTCCCCGAGGAGGAAACGTGGAGCCGGCGGATGGAGGAGCTGACCCGGGGACGGGCGAAGACGATCCGCTTTATCAACGCCGGGCTTCCGGGAGCCGGGACGCTGGAGGAGTTCTGGCTCTTCCAGGAGATCAAGGACGTCGTGAAGCCGGACCTCGTTCTCGTCGGCATGTACCTGAATGACGCGCAGAACGCCAGCCAGTTCTACGTGAAGTCGCTCGGCCCGCCGTGGGGACGAAGCCGGTTCCTCGCCTGGGTGGTGGCGCGGCTGCAGCTCCTCGAGAAAGGATGGTTCCGAAGCTCCCTGCCGGGCGCGATCGATCCGGCCTGGCGCGAGGAATTCCGCGCCGGCCGAAACCTCAAGTCCGGCGACATGTTCCACACGCGCGACGGGTTCGACTTCGAGATCTACAACGCCTTCATGGACTTCGGCCTCGGGTGGAACCCGAAGGCGTGGCGGGAGATCGCGCGGATTCTCGAGTCGCTTCGGAGCGCCGTCCGGGGCGAGGGGGCGGCGCTTGCCGTCTGCCTCTTCCCGGTTCACATCCAGATCTACGGCACCGTCGGCGACGTCCGCCCTCAGGAGAGCGCCCGCGCGATGTGCGCCCGCCTCTCCATTCCGTTCTTCGACCCGCTCCCGGCCCTTCACGCCGATGCGGCCACCCATCACGAGAAGCTCCTCTTCGACCACTGCCACTACACGGCGTACGGGTACGGCCTGCTGGCGAAATGGACGGTGGCTTGGCTCGACGCGGAGAAGCTGATCCCGTCCCGATGAGGGAGGCACGCGCCGGGGAGGGCTCGTGGTGGGGCCGATGGGTCCGGCGGGGAGCCTGGGCGGCTGGCCTGGCGGGAGCGGGCCTCGGCCTCGCGGCAGCCCTGGCGCGGGAGGACCGGCGCGGCGAGAGGACGCTGGCCCCGCTCGCGGGGCTGATGGAGGCCGCGACCGGCGCGGGACGGCTCATCGCCGACTTCGCCCACCGTCACGGGTTGCTGCTGGGAGCAGCCGCGCTCCTTGCGGCCGCGGCGGCGTGCGCCGTCTTCGGCCGGACCCGGTCTCTCAAAGCGCGCTGTGTCCTGAGTGCCGCGCTGGGGCTCCTTTTCGTCGCGGTGCTTCTCCTTTCGGCGGGCCACGCCGGCTGGGCGGGGCTG
>JBLMYG010000004.1:0-6700 GCA_050258155.1 Acidithiobacillales bacterium | reverse complement strand
GTGGCGCCGGGGAGGGCGTGGGTCATGATCAGGTCGGCCAGCTTCTGCGAGAAGGCGGACCGCGGCATCACCTCGTCGCAGCCGGCCTCGGTGCCCTTCTTCTCCAGGTCCTTCCGGACGTACTCGTACCAGCCGACGACGTAGATCCCTTTCGTCTTCGTCCCGTTCTTCAGGGTGGCGATGGCGGCGAAGGGGTCCTGGCGGATGGCGAGGTCGACGAGGACGAGGGCCGTCTTCCCCATCTCGGCGGACTTCACGAGGTCGCCCGGGTCCGAGATGAAGACGGCGGGGGCTTGCGCCGACTTCGCGGCGTGATCGATCTTCGTCTTCCAGAAGAGGTCGTCCGCGAGGACGACGACCGTGCGATTCATTTCACGCCTCCTCGGAGGGGCTGCACCCGGACCCCGACCTCTCGCGCGTCCGGGGGCGATGGATCCGGGTTGGCTAAAGGAAGTATATCCCCCGCAGCCCCGCGTTAGACAGCCGGACGGAAGGAATGTCAGACTCCCGCCCGGCAAGCGAATGAACGACAGCAAGAGCGGCCCTGCCGGCCTCCGCGGCGCTCCGCTCGACGGGAGGGTGTGTCTTCCATGAGTGACAAGGCGTTCCGGCCCGTCGTCCCCCCCGAGTCCAGCCAGTCCGAGTTCACGGCGAGGGCTCTGCTTCTGGGGCTCGTCATGTGCGTCGTCCTGGGGGCCGCCAACGCCTACCTCGGCCTGAAGGCGGGGATGACCATCGCGGCGACCTACCCGGCCGCCGTCATCGGGATGGCGGTCCTGAGGATCATGAAGGGCTCGCTTCTCGAGGAGAACTTCGCCCGGACCGTAGGGTCGATCGGCGAGTCGGTGGCTGCCGGGGCCATCTTCACCATCCCGGCCTTCGTCATGCTCCAGATCTGGAAGTTCAAGCCCGGCAGCATGGTCGAGGAGTACCTGACCGCCTCGGCCCTGATGATCCTCGGAGGGGTCCTCGGGATCATGTTCGTGGCGGTCCTCCGCCGCGTGATGGTGGACGATCCGACGCTGCCGTTTCCCGAGTCCGTGGCCGCGGGAGAGATCCACAAGGCCGGGCAGCGGGGGGCGGAGGCGGCGGCACAGCTCTTCCGCGCGATGGGGGTCGGGGCGCTGATCCGGCTCCTCGGGCGCCTCGATGCCGGCACCTTCGACGGCCTCGGCGTCTATTACGCGGTGAACCGCTTCCAGATGGCGGTGGGAAAGCTGAAGGACGGGCTCGTGCGACTGGGGGGCGACCGGTCCGTTCAGGCCGGCGGGATCACGACGTTGACGGCGCCCGCCGCGTCGCCCGCTTACATCGGCGTCGGCTTCATCATCGGCCCCGAACTGGGCGCACTGAACTTCGCAGGGGGGCTCCTGGCGTGGGGGCTCTTCGTCCCGCTCCTCGTCTACTTCCTCGGGCCGGGACTGGTCGGCCAGTACGGCGGCGACTGGGCCGCCGTGACCGGCGCGCTCTACAAAATGATCGTGAAGCCGATCGCCGTGGGCGGAATGCTCGTCGGGGCCTGCTACACGCTCTGGCGGATGCGGAAGAACCTGATCGCCGGCATCCGGCGGGCCGTCGGGGACGTGAAGAAGTCGGCCGAGGCCGGGGAAGCGACGGTGAGGACCGAGCGGGACCTCAGCTTCCGGACGGTCCTGATCGGGATCGCCATTGTCTTCGCCCTGATGATCAGCCTGTACGCGTACTTCACCCATGGCCTCGTGGCCGCCGTCCTGGCGGCCGTCGTCATGCTGATCACGGGGTTCTTCTTCGCCGCCGTCTCGGGGAACCTCGTCGGGATGATCGGGTCGTCCAACAACCCGATCTCGGGGCTGACGCTTGCGACGACGATCGTCGCGGCCCTGACGATGTACCTCGTGGGGGCGCGCGGCGTGGGGGGCGTCGGGGCCGCGCTCGGGGTCGCGGCGGTCGGGTGCGTCTCGGCGGCGGTGGCCGGCGAGATGCTGCAGGACCTGAAGGTGGGGCACATCCTCGGCGGGACGCCGTGGAAGATGCAGGTGGGCGACGTCATCGGCGTGATCGTCGCGGGCCTCACGATGTTCTTCCCGCTGTACATCCTCCACACCGCGGACCTTGTGCAAAATCCCGCGACGGGCGGTTTCGGCGGGCCGAGCCTGCCCGCCCCGCAGGCGGGCCTCATGGCGGCGCTCTCGCAGGGGATCGTCGGGGGAGAGATGGCCTGGCCGCTCGTCTTCGTCGGGATCGCCATGGGGATCTCGCTGATCCTGATCAAGGTCAGAAGCCCGATGCTCTTCTCGGTGGGGATGTACCTGCCGCTCGAGACGACCTTCGCCATCTTCGTGGGCGGCCTGATCAAGGGGCTCGTGGACCGGATCGGGGCGAAGCGGCAGCACAACGAGGCCCAGAAGGCCCGGGTCGACAACGCCGGGATCCTGGCCGCCTCGGGACTGATCGCCGGCGAGGCGCTGATGGGGCTGGTCGTCGCCGCGGTCGTCTTCCTGAAGGACCGGATGGGGCAGAAACCCGAGTTCCCCTCGCTGTCGGCTTTCGAGCCGGTCGCCGGGTGGCTCGCCCTCGCGGTCTTCGCGGTCCTGATCGCCTACCTCACCCTCGTCCCCCTGAAGAAGGCGGGTGCTGCCGACGAGCCGGCCCCGCCGACGGCGATCATGTAAATGGAAGAGACGTGCGGCCTGCATCACTCCTCATCTAGCGCGCAAAGGCGACCGTGAGCCTCGTGCGGCCGGCAGCGCTCCCGCCCTCTGCGAGCGCAAAGCAGCGTGGGGACGTCGCACGACCGGTATCCCCCCTCCTGGGCCCGCAAACTCGCTTCGCTCAGACAGTGCGGGCCGGCGTCGGAGGGATACCGGTCGCGCTCCTGACAGCGTCGGCCGTCGCGGGGCTTTACTTCTTCGATCCCGCGACGGCCGGCTTCTACCCGCCCTGTCTTTTCAAGACCGTCCTCGGGATGGGATGCCCCGGATGCGGCAGTCTCCGGGCGATTCACCAGGTTCTCCACGGGAACTTCGCCGCTGCCTGGGCGCTGAATCCGCCCGTCATCGTCGCCTTACCGCTCGTTCTGGCCTCCGGCGTGATCTCCTCGCTTCGAAGACAGTCGAATTCGTCAGGCGAGTGATCTCTCTCACGAGACCGACCGCAGGTGTCAACGGGCGGCACCGCGCTTGCGTCATCTCCTCCAGTCCCGGAAAGGAGACGACACCGGGGCGGAAAGAGAGGCCGGACATGAACAGGGGAACGAAAGTCCTGACGCTCGCCGCGGCCGCTCTCGCAGCGGCCATGGCGGCTCCGAAGGCGGATGCCCGCCCCGAAGTCTCGTGGGGCGTCGCCGTCGGGCCTGTCTACGTCGGAGGATACCACTACGCCCGTCACAACCCCTACCGTGTCATCGCCGGATATCGCTACTACCGTTACTGCCCCGGGCCCGGCTGGGCCCATGTGTCGTACGGCTGGGGCTGGCGCCCCCACCCGCGGGCCGTCTGGGTCGCGCCGCACCGGGGCCCCTACGGCTACTGGGTCCGCGGCTCGTGGCGCTGAGCCCGGCCGATCCGGCCGATTGAACGATTGACGGCCGCCGCTCCGCGGCGGCCCTTTCACTTCCTGAAGAGGGGCAGGAGCGTCGGCTCGAGGCGGCGGAAGAGCTCGGCCGTCGCCTCGACGTCGCGCCGGCAGTAGCCGGCGATCTCTCCGATGCGCCCCTTCCGGTAGAAGTCGTCGACGGCGTACCCGTGGATCTCCTCGCTCTTCGGGGAAGGGACTCCGAACGCGGTGCAGGCGGCGTGAAGCGTCGGCGTCTGGTCCCAGCTCGTGGTGCCGAAGAAAGTGAGCGCCTCGAGGAGGTCGAGATGCTCCTCGATGGAATACCGGTAGCCGGCGAGGTTCCGCGACGGTTTCAGGCCATGGACGGCGCTCCGGACGGACAGGAACGGCCCGTCGAAGCGGCGCCCGTTGAAGCTCACGACGCGGTCGAAGCGTGTCAGGGTCCTCCAGAACTCCTCCAGCATGGTCTTCTCGTCGCAGGCGACGACGTCGAAGAGCTGGTCGCCGGAGGGTGCGCTGGTTCTCGGCCCGCCGCCCTCGTGCCAGAGGCTCCCCCGGCCGCTCTCGGGGTTCAGCATCCCGATGACGACGACCTTCCCCGTATAGGGAGAGAGCGCCCCCCCTTTCTTTCGTCGGAGGAAATCGTCGTGGTCCTCCGCGTAGCGCGTCAGCTTCTCGCGGAGCATCGGATCGAGGTCGAGCCACGGCAGCGACACCGTCTCGATGTCAAAGACGACCGTCTTCATTGAGGCCAAGCCTAGCCCCGGCGTGAGGTTTGGGGGTCCGGGGACACCCGAAGGCATGTCCCCGGCGAGACGACCGTCTTCATCGAGGGGTCGAGCTTGTTACTCCGGCGGCCCCGCGGGTGACGAGGCGGGGGCCGGGGCTGTCGGCGGCGCCGCTCCGAGCCGCTCCACGAGCCAGTCGAGCATGGCTGTCTTCGTCTCCGGGTCCTCGGAGAAGAGGACGAGGTTGTGCGCCGTGCCGGGGACGATGAGGAGCTCCTTCGGGTCCGCGGCCGTGGCAAAGAGGGCCTGCGCCGACTTCTCCCGGTCCGGCGCCTCTTCCGAGGCGATGAAGAGCGCGGCGTGCGCTGTGGACGAGCGCCCCCCCGCGAGCGGGGCAAGCCGCTCGGAGTTCGCCGAGACGACGACGACCGCGTCGGCGAGCCCCTCGGCCGAGGCGAGGATCGCGAGGTTCCCGCCGAGCGAGAGGCCGACGATGCCGGTCTTCCCCGAGCGCTCGCGAAGCCAGCGGCAGGCGGCCTCCACGTCGCGCGGGAAGCCGTTCGGGTCGGACATCTGACGAGGCGAGATCACGAGGCGCGCTCCGTTCTTCCGCGTCGACTCGCCGTGGGCCCGGAGGTCGATCGCCAGCGTCGCGAGGCCGCGCGCGGTGAACTCCGGGGCCAGCTCCTCCCAGTCGCGGCGCTCGCGCGAGAAATCGTGCAGCAGGAGCACCGCCGGCGCGCCGGGGCGGTCCGGGACCGGGCGCCACGAGGCGGCGAGCGAAACACCGTCCGCCGTCGGGATCGTGACCCGGAACGGGTCGGGAGGGCGGGGAACGGCCGTGGGCGTCGGCTTCTTCCTTTTCTTCTTCTTCGATGCGGCCAGGGCGTCCCCTGCGGAAGCGCCCTGGAGCACGACGGCCGCCACGAGGGCGACCGCGAGGAGACGACCGGAAGCGGGGGCGCGCGTCACGCCGCGGCGGGCTTCGTCCCGAGGGCGAAGAGGACGGCGTCGTGGCAGTAGTGGGTCAGGAGGAACGAGAGAACGACCGCGTAGTAGCACTGCTCGATCGGCAGGCCCATGCCCCAGACGAGGACCCCGATGAGGAGCGAAGCGCCCGTCGTCAGGAGGAGGTTCCAGCCGTAGAAGCGGAAGAAGCTGCCAGGCCGCGCCATCTTCTCGACGAAACCGTTCGTCACCTCGCCGGCCGGCCGGCCGAGGTTGAGGAGAAGAAAGGTCAGGCCGAGGTACTGGAACGAGTGCCACGCGTTGAACCCCTGGAAGGCGACCGAAAGCTCCGGCATCGAGGGAATGTAGAGGGCGATCCCGATCGTGAGGACCATGAAGACGGCGTACGGGCCGGACACCTCGCCCCGCCGCCACTGGTTCCAGGTCTTCACGGCCCAGCCGGCGATGAGGGCGGCCGCGCCGAGGGCGAAGAGATTGGCGAACCACTGGTGCTTGAGGAACGGAGGGAACCAGAGGAGCGTCTCGCCGATCCGGAACGTGCCGGCCACGTGACGGTACATCGCCACCGTGTAGAGCGAGGAGCCGATGACGACGAAGTCGAAGAGGCGCTCCCAGGAGCGGGCCTTCCCCCCCTTCACGCGGTAGAGAAAGCCGATGTAGGCGGCCTGGTCGCAGACGTGGATCGACGCGAGGACGAAGAAGACCGAGAGGAGGGTCGTGAAGGCGAAGACGGCGCCCGTCACGACGAGGAGCGGGACGAGGACGACGGGCGTCCAGACCAGCGCCGGGTGGAGGCGGCGGAAGCGCGGCTCGAAGACGGTCCGGAGGAACGTGGCGTACATGTGGGGCCCGCCGATCAGGAGCGTCACGAGGAGGTCGACGCCCGTCGCTCCCACCTTCCAGTAAGTGTGCGCCAGCGGCGGGACCGCCACGAGGAGGCACGACATCGTCAGCCAGGAGAGGTCCCAGCGGCGGCTCGTGATCCACTGCGAGGAGGCCGGGGCCGTGATGGCGGGGGCCTGAGCGCTCATAGATCCTCCAAAAAAAGCTGGCCCGTACTCCGGGCCGGCGAAAAGTCTATCAAAGGATTTCCGTCCCGGAGCGGCGCTAAGATGCTCGTTGTGAGTGTGTCTCCTTCGCTTCCCGCCTTCGGCACCCCGGTCCCGCCGGTCGACCCGTCGCTCGATCTCGAGTCCGAAATCCGGCGGCTGAAGAAGGAGCGCGGGGCCGTCCTCCTCGCCCACTACTACCAGGAGTCGGAGGTCCAGGACCTGGCCGACTTCGTGGGGGACTCGCTCGAGCTGGCCCGCCGCGGGCGCGATGCGAGCGAGAGCGTCATCGTCTTCTGCGGCGTCCATTTCATGGCCGAGACGGCCAAGATCCTGACGCCCGAGAAGAAGGTCGTCGTCCCCGATCTCCTCGCCGGCTGCTCGCTGGCCGACGGCTGCCCGGCGCCCCTCTTCGCCGAG
>JBLMYG010000003.1:0-27832 GCA_050258155.1 Acidithiobacillales bacterium | reverse complement strand
AGCGTGGATGAAAGGGACAGCCGGGCGGCGGCTCGGCCGGCGAGGGGGGCTCGCCCGGTGCGCGGAGGCGAACCGGGGCATCGCCCTCCTCGGGGGGCGTTCCGCGCGGTTCCGAGGCCAGTAGAAGCGCCGTGTAGGGATGCCGGGGCCCGGCGAAGACCTCGAGGGCGGGCCCCGCTTCGACGATCCGGCCGAGGTACATGACGGCGACGGAGTCGGCGATGGCCCTGACGAGGCCGAGATCGTGCCCGATGAAGAGGTAAGCCGGTCGCGAGGGCGTCGTCCGCTGAAGGTCCTTGAGCAGGTTCACGACCTGCGCACGAATCGAGACGTCGAGGGCCGAAACCGGCTCGTCGAGGACGACGAGGCGCGGCTCCGTTGCCAGGGCCCGGGCGATGGCAATCCGCTGCCGCTGCCCGCCCGAGAACTCCCCCGGTGTCTTCGCGGCTGACGACGCCGGAAGGCCGACGGCCTCGAGAAGGGCCGCCACCCGCTCGCGCTTCGCGCGTCCCCTCGCCATCCGGTGGATCTCCAGCGGCTCGGCGACGATCTCCTCCACCGTCATCCGGGGGTTCAGCGATGTCGCCGGGTCCTGGAACACGACACCCACCTCCCGGCGCCGCCTGTTCAGCTCCCGCTGCGGCAGGGCGAGCCAGTCGATGCCGTCGAAAAGGACCGTGCCCCGGTCGGGCGGCAGCAGGCGGAGGACGAGCCGGGCCGTGGTGCTCTTGCCGGAGCCGGATTCACCGATGAGGGCCAGGGTCGCTCCGGCCGGAAGGTCGAAGGAGACGCCGGAGACGGCCGCGACCCGCGTCTCCCGTCGCAGAGGCCCTCTCGTCTCCACGAAGGTCTTGTGGAGGTCCCGCACGGAGAGGATCGGCGTCCCGCTCATGCCGCATCGCCCCGGTCGTGAAGGAAGCAGGCCGCTTCGGCCTGAAGGCCCGCGACGGGCCGGAGATTGGGCCGCGCCGCACGGCAGCGGCCGAAAGCCTCAGGGCAACGGGGCTCGAAGGCGCAGCCGAGGGGCCGGCGCCCCGGCTCCGGGACCGAACCGGGCATCGCCCGCAGCCGCCCGTCCGCGCCCGGGCGGGAGGCCAGAAGGCCGCGCGTGTACGGGTGCGCCGGACGAGCGAAGAGCTCCCGGACGGGCGAGCACTCGACGATCTCTCCCGCGTACATCACGAGCGCGCGGTCGGCCGTCTCGGCGACGACGCCGAGGTCGTGCGTGACGAGGAGGATCGCGAGACCGAGATCGCGGCGGAGATCGCGGAGGAGGTCGAGGATCTGCGCCTGGATCGTGACGTCGAGGGCCGTGGTCGGCTCGTCCGCCACGAGCAGCCGGGGGCCTCCCGCCAGCGCGAGGGCGATCATCGCCCGCTGGCGCATCCCGCCCGACATCCTGTGTGGAAGGTCGTCGAGCCGCCGCTCCGGGTCGGGGAGGGAGACGCGGCGGATCCACTCGATCGCCGCTCTCTTCGCCTCGCGCCGCCCCAGCCCGCGGTGGCGACGAAGGACGTCGCCGAGCTCCGAGCCGATCGTCCGGACGGGGTCGAGCGCCGCGCCCGGCTCCTGGAAGACGAGGCCGATCCCGCCGCCGCGGACCTTCTGCTTCTCCCGCGCGGTCGCGGAGAGGACGTCGAGCCCCTCGAAGAGGACCTCGCCCGAGACGATCCGTCCGGGAGGGGGGACGAGGTCCAGGAGGGCCACCGTCGTGACGCTCTTGCCGCATCCCGACTCCCCGACGAGCGCGACGATCTCTCCCGCCGCGACGTCGAAGGAGATCCCGTCGACGACCCTCGCCTCCTCGCCCGACGGGAGCGGAAAGGTCACCGTCAGCTGACGGACCGAGAGGAGCGGACCGCCGCGCAGCACGCTCATTCCGCCGCGATGATAGCGGTCGGCTGTGCTACGGTTCGCCCGCCATGACGACCGGCACGAGGCGCAGGAGCCGCTTCCTCTCGGGACGCCGGATCCGCCCGCGCCCCGTCACGGGAGGCGTCTCGGCTGCGGACCTCGTGGAGAAGACCTTCTCCGCCTACAACGCGGCGCGCCTCCGCGAGGCGTGCGCCGTCTTCGTCGAGAAGATGCTCGCGCCCGACGTCACCGTCGGCCTTTCGATGACCGGCGCCCTCACGCCGGCCGGCATCGGGCTCTCGTGCCTGAACCCGCTCCTTCGCGCCGGATTCGTCGACTGGGCCGTCTCGACGGGGGCCAATCTCTATCACGACGTCCACCACGCCCTCGGGATGCCGATCCACGAAGGCCGCCCCACGTTCGACGACGTGGCCCTTCGAGAGGACGGCATCATCCGGATCTACGACATCGTCTTCCCGTACGAGGTCCTCCTCGACACGGACGCCTTCTTCCGGCAGCTCCTGAAGCTCCCCGGATTCCAGCGGCCGATGTCGACGGCGGAGTTCCACTGGAGGGCGGGAGGCATCCTTGCGCACGCGATGCGGACGCTCGGCCTCGGGGCGGACCAGTCGGTCCTCGCGACGGCGCGCGCGTGCGACGTCCCGATCTACACGAGCTCGCCCGGCGACTCGTCCATCGGGATGAACGTGGCCCGGAACACCCTCGAGGGAGGCTCCTTCTCTTTCGACGTCTCGGCCGACGTCAACGAGACCGCCGCCCTCGTCTACGGCGCCAAGAGGAACGGCGGCAGGAGCGCCGTCCTCATCCTCGGCGGCGGAAGCCCCAAGAACTTCCTCCTCCAGACCGAGCCGCAGATCCAGGAGGTTCTCGGGATCGACGAGGCGGGGCACGACTTCTTCGTTCAGATCACCGACGCGCGCCCCGACACGGGCGGTCTCTCGGGCGCGACTCCGGCGGAGGCCGTCTCCTGGGGCAAGCTCGACCCGAACCGCCTTCCGGACACGGTCGTCTGCTACGTCGACGTCACGGTGGGCCTTCCTCTGCTGACCGCCTACGCCCTCGCGCGACACAGGAAGCGCCCCCTGAAGCGTCTCTACCAGCGGCGGGAGGAGCTCCTCGGCGATCTTCTCCGGGCCTTCCACGACGCGCGTCGGGGAAAGGGAGTCTCGAAGCGCGCTCCGAAGGACCGGGTCCTTTCGCTCCAGGGTCCGGCCCGGAAGCCTCATCGGGGCCACCGGACGCATTCGGCCTTCGGGAGCCAGCGCTGAGGGGCGCGTCTCAGTTTCCGGTCGGAAGGGAGAGCGCCCGGAGCCTCTCCCCGATGTCGCGGAAATTCGCGTCCGAGCCGTAGATCTCCAGAAACGTCCGGTAGGCCTCGTCGCGCTCGCCCACGTCGAAGTAGACGTTTCCGAGGTCGTAGAGGAGACCGAGCCGGTCCTCCTCCCGGAGGCCGGGCGACTCCAGCCCTTTCCGGTACCACTTGATCGCCAGCTGCGGGAGCCCTTTCTCGAGGAAGCAGAGGCCGAGCATGGAGCAGCACTCCACGGCGTGCTGCGGACTCTTGGCCGCGCGCTGGAACTCGCCGATCGCCTCGTCGACGAGCGCCATCTCCTTGTAGGCGATGCCGAGGTTGTAGTGCGTCTCGTAGTCCTCGGGAGAAAGCTGCTGCTCCACGCCCTTCTTGAACTCCCGGAAGATCTCCTCGAGCGGGACGTCCTGGTCGGCGGCCGGCGGCGCGGGCGGCGGCCCGGCCGCCGCGCCCGCTTCCTGACGGAGCTCGGCCTGCAGGTCTCCCGCGAAGTTGAAGAACTCCTGCTCGTCGGAGAAGAGCGCCGACTCGTCGATGCTGGCGCCGGCGGCGGAAGGAAGCTCGGGCGGCGCGGGGACGGCCGAGCCGCGGGCCATCTCGTCGGTCAGCGCGCGGCCCAGCTCGGCGTCGAGGACCGATTCGAAATCCTCGGTCAGGAGCTCCTCCAGGGCCGGACGTCCCTCGCTCGCCGGGCTCCATTCTTCCAGGCGCTGCCTTCGCTCCGCGACCAGGGCATCCCCTGGGAACCGGGCTTCGAGAGCCCGGAGCTTCTCGGAGGCGTCGACGACCATCCCCTGGTCGAGGCAGAAGTCGACCTCGGCCAGCTCCTCCTCGCCCGGCCGGGGCGGCGGCGCCGGTACCGGTGGCGCCGTGGTCTCCGGAGGCACCGGGGCGGGAGCGGCCTCCGCCCGTCTCTCGGCACGACGGCGCCTCGCTCCGGACCGGCCTCCGGGCGACGTGTCGGTGAACGCGCCCGGAACGCTCTCCTCCAGCGCCTCGCCCATGTCGGCGGAGGTCCGCTCGACGAGAAGCGCGTCCAGCGCCAGGACGCGGTCGGGACGGCCGTCGGCCCGGTAGCGCTCTTTCAGGATCTCCGCCTCGCGCACTGCCGCCGACTTCTTGCCGGCCTCGAGACAGAGCTCGAAGAGCTTCTCGCGGAGCCGCATCTCCTTTGGCTGCTTGAGGAGAGCCTGCCGGAGCTGGTCGATCGCCTTCTCGAGGAGCCCGTAGCGGCGGAAGACCTCGATTTCGGCGAGGGCGGTGTCGACGCCGACCGGTGGCTGGGCCGGCGCCGCTGGTGCCTCGACCGGCGGCGGCGGAGCCGGAGCAGCTGCTGCCTCGCCCGCCACCTCCACCGCCTCCTCGAGCAGCGGTGCGAAGCTCCGCGGGACGGCAGCGGGGCCGCCGGCCGGTTCGATCTCCTGCGCCTCCTCCAGCACCGGCGGGAGGCCTGCCTGCCCGGTCGGAACGAGCGCCGGGATCGGAAGAGCTTGCGGGGTGCTCTCCCCGGACTCGAAACCGCGGCGGACGTCGAGCCCGTGCGAAGAAACGGGCCGTGCGGCGGCAGGGACGTCGACCTGCGACGCACGCCGAAGCGCGGCCGGGACCGGTCCGGTCGAACCGGGGTCCCGGACGAGCTGCTCGTCGTCGAGCTCCAGGATGAACTCGCCCGTCGGCACCGGCACGATGGCCGGGGGCGCGAAGCCCCCGCTGTCGACGTGCCCCGTGACCTCGAAGCTGACGGCGCCGGGAGGCTCGGCCGGAGCCACCATTGCAGACGGGCGCGGCGGGGGGACCGCGGACGGCCGCGGGAGACCCTCCTCGGCTTCTCTCTCCGGGGTCGGCGCAGGCCGGTCCTCGCGTTTCCGGCCGGCCGGCTCGAGCTGCGAAAGGCGCGCCCTGAACTCCGCGCTGTCGGGTGCCAGCCGCGTCAGGATCCGGAGCGCGTCGGCGGCGTCCTCGATCCGTCCCTCGCGCCTCCAGAGCTCGGCGAGGCGTGAGCGGTACGGAATCCCGGCTGCGGCGCCGTCCGCGGCCTCCGCGATCTGGATCAGCTTGGCGAGGAAGCCCTCGTTCATCCCTGCCGCATCGGCCAGAGGGGCGAGGATGCCGAGGGCCTTCTTGGCCTCGCCGCGCCGCATGCACCGGTCGGAGAGTGCAACGGCCGCCCCGAGGGCTTGCCCGGGCGAGCCTGCCTTGACGTGGACCCGGAGAACGGCCTGGAGGACTTCCTCGCTGTCGGGCTCGACCGCCTGGGCCTTGGCGGCGCTCCGACGTGCCTCCTCCATGTCGCCGGCAGCCATCGCCGTGTCCGCGGCGAGAAGGAAGAGAGAGACGGAGCGGGGTGTCGCTTCCAGTGCCCGCTTCAGGTGGTCCCTGGCCTCCGCCACGCGCCCCGACTCGAGGAGCATCGGGACGTACGCCCGAAGGATCTCGCCGTTATCGGGTCCCAGCTTGAGAGCCTTGTCGTAGACCTGCAGCGCCTCGTCTGCGGCTCCCCGCTCGCGCAGGAGCGCCGCGACGACCGCGTATTCCTTCAAGGCTTCGGGCGTCCTGCGAGCCTGCGTGTAGAGGTCGGCCAGCTTGACGTGGGTCTGGATGTTCTGCGGCTCGGCCGCTGCCATCTTCTGGTAGATCCCGATGGCACCGATGACGTTCTCGTGCTTGGCGTGGTAGTCCGCGAGCACCTGATACTGGCTCTTGGCCTCGATCGTGAGGCCCTGCTTTCCGTAGAGCTCCGCGAGGCGCTCGTAGACGTCGAGGCGCGCCGGGTCGAGCTTGTTGATCTTCTTGTAGATCGCGATCGCCTTCAGGAAGAAGCCGTCGCGGGAGTAGTGCTCTGCAATCCGCGTGAAGTACGGAATCGACTCTTCGTTCCGGTTGAGGCGGACGAAGAGGTCCCCGACCTTGTTGAGAACATTGATGTCGCCGGGCACCTCCTCCAGCACCTTCAGGTAGTCCTTCAGGGCGGAGTCGACCTTCCCTTTTTGCAGCGCCTTTTCGGCCGAGGCGATCAGGCTTTCGCGCTTCGCCATGGCGGACCCGTCAGGCCACCTTCCGGCCGAGCGCGGGAAGGACCCCTTCGAACGTCAGGCGATGCTGCGGCGACGGACCGTGGCGCCGCAGGGCGCCGAGGTGCTCCGGCGTCCCGTAGCCGCGGTGTGACGCGAAGCCATAAGAGGGCCACGATCGGTCCAGGACGTCCATCCAGCGGTCCCGCTCCACCTTGGCGACGATCGAGGCGGCGGCGATGCAGGCCACCTTGGCGTCGCCGCGGACGAACGCCCGCTGGGTGACGAAGAGTCCGGGGAGCGTCACGGCGTCGAGAAGGACGAGGTCCGGCGCCGCCCCGGCGTCCCTCAGGTTCTCGAGAGCGCGGCGCATGGCGAGATGCGTGGCGGGCACGATCCCGAGGGCGTCGATCTCCGCCGCGCTCGCGGCCCCGACGCCGACAGCCTTCGACCTGGCCCGGATCCGTCCTGCCAGATCGACGCGCACGTTTGGAAGGAGAGCCTTCGAATCGTCGAGCCCAGGAAGCTCCGCGAGGTCGCCGAGCACGACGGCTCCGGCGTAGACGGGCCCCGCGAGAGAGCCGCGGCCCACCTCGTCGACGCCGGCCACCACGCGGAAGCCATCGCCCCGGGCACCCGCCTCCTCGGCGAGGAGCCGGCGGACCCGCTCGCGCTCGCCCCGGAGTTCGCACGCCAAGAGCCGTCCTCTGCCCACGCTTCCCCGTCTCCGTTCGGGCGGCGGCAGGCTCCGGGGGTGTGGACGATCTCCCCCGGGGCTCCCGTCCGCCGCGCTAGTTCTCCCGCTTCTCGGCGATGCGGGCGGCCTTGCCGCGCCGCTCCCTGAGGTAGTAGAGCTTGGCCCGGCGAACCTGCCCGTGACGCTCCACTTCGATCCGATCGAGAACCGGCGAGTGGACGGGGAACGTCCGTTCGACGCCGATCCCCTGGGAGACCTTCCGGACCGTGAACGTCTCGCGGGCGCCGCCTCCCTTTCGGGCGATGACGAGCCCCTGAAAGACCTGGACCCGCTCCTTCTCCCCTTCCTTCACCTTCACGTGGACCCGCACCGTGTCTCCCGGGCCGAAGGGGGGAATGTCGTCGCGCAGACTGATTCGTTCGGCCGCCAAGAGCTTGTCCGTCATGACGAGATACCTCCGAATGCGTCGTGGCGGGCCTGGCTGGCCGGGGAGACCCAATACCGCTGACCCGAAACCGAGAACCCGTTCGCCGATGTTAGGTGGAATCCATTCGCCGCGCAAGCCGCGCCACCAGAGCCCTTTCCTCGTCGTCGAGGGCGGCCCACCGGAGGAGGTCCGGGCGCCTGACGGCCGTGGCCACGAGACGCTGCTCGCGCCGCCAGCGCGTGATCCGGTCATGGTGCCCGGAGAGGAGCACTTCCGGGACGGCGAGCCCACGGAACTCCCGGGGACGTGTGTAGTGCGGATGATCGAGGAGCCCGTCCTCGAAGCTGTCGGACCGGACGCTCGCCGGGTCCCCGACGACGCCCGGCACGAAGCGCGAGACGGCCTCGACGACCACGAGCGCCGCCGCCTCGCCGCCGGCGAGGACGAAGTCCCCGATGGAGATCTCGGCGTCGAAGAGGCGCGCCTCGCGCGTCCGTTCGTCGATTCCTTCGTAACGCCCGCAGACCAGGGCGATCCGCCCGCGGCCCGCCATCTCGCGCGCCGTCGCCGCGTCGAAGCAGCGGCCCTGGGGAGACAGGAGGACGACGTGGGGGGCCTGCACTCCGCCTTCCGCTCGTAGGGCCTCGACCGCCGCGAAGAGGGGAGGCGCGGCCAGGACCATGCCGGGACCGCCGCCGTACGCCTCGTCGTCAACCTTCCGGTGGGGATCGTCCGAGAAGTCGCGGAGGTCGACGACGTGGATCTCGAGGAGGCCGGCATCGAGCGCCTTGCCGACGAGCGCCTCCGAGAGCGGGGACGCGAAATAGCCCGGGAAGATCGTGACGATGTCGAACCGCATCCGGACGGATAGCGTAACGCCGGCGGTCTGCCGTCAGTCGAGGAGCCCGGCGGGCGGGTCGAGAACGACGCGGCGCGCCGCGAGGTCGACGGAGACGACGATGGGGCGCGAGAACGGGACCTCGCGAACGCCCCGTGGCGTCTCCAGCACGAGAAGGGCGCGCCCCGCAACCTCGACGAGATCCTTCACGATGCCGAGGGGCCGACCGTCGGGCGCGGTCGCCTCGAGGCCCGCCGCCTCGTGGTGGAATACGAAGCCCTCGGGCCGCTCCGGCTCATCGCCCGGGAAGGCGCAGAGGTCGAAGCCCCTGAGCCTCCCGACGGCCTCGGGCGTCTCGATTCCTTCGAACCGGACGAGGAGACGGGCTCCGTGCGGCCTGACCGAGTCGACGGAGACGGCCTCCACGACTCCGGAAGGGCCCCGCGCGGCGAGCCTCCGGCCGGGGACGACGCGTCCGGGAAAGTCGGTCAGGAGCTCGACCGAGGCCTCGCCCCGGACCCCGTGCGGTCGAACGATGCGGCCGACGGCGACGAGGTCCGCCGGCCGACCCTCCGCCGGCGGCTCAGACGCCCCGCGCGAGGAGCCGGCGGACCGTCTCGGAGGCGCGGGCCCCCTTGGAGATCCACTGCTTCGCTTTCTCACGGTCGAACGCCAGGGTCGGCGGGTTCTTGGTCGGGTCGTAGGAGCCGAGCTCCTCGACGATCTTGGCCGTCGGCGTGCGCCGCCCGTCGGAGACGACGATGCGGTAGGCGGGAGCGTTCGTGCCCCCCGTGCGGCGGAGACGGATCTTCAGCATCTTTCGGACACCTGCTCTTCCTTCATGCGATGTCAGCCACGCATCCGCGCGGCGCCTTTCATCATCTTCTTCATCGACTGGTACTGGCGCAGAAGCTGGTTCACCTCGGGAACCGACGTTCCGGAACCGGCGGCGATCCGTTTCCGGCGGCTCCCGCTGATGACCGACGGATCCTCGCGCTCCCTCGGCGTCATGGAGTCGATGATCGCCTCGAGCGTCTTCGTCGCGTCATCCGGGATGTCGAGGTTCGCCAGCTGCTTGAGCGGTCCGACCTTCGGCAGGTGGCCGAGGAGCGACCCGAGCGGGCCGATGCTCTTCAGCTGGCGCATTTGGTCCCTGAGGTCGGTCAGCGTGAACTCGTTCTTCCTGATCCGCTCCGCTGCCCGGAGCGCCGCCGTCCGGTCGGTGTCCGCCGAGACCTTCTCGATGAGCGTCAGGACATCGCCGAGGCCGAGAAGGCGCGAGGCGGCCCGGTCGGGGTGAAACGGCTCGAAGTCCTTCACTTTCTCGCCGGTCCCGACGAACTTCAGCGGGCGCCCGACGACCGTCGCCAGCGAAAGCGCCGCCCCGCCGCGGGCGTCCCCGTCGGTCTTGGTCAGGATGACACCCGAGAGGGGGAGCTTCTCCGCGAAGGCCTGTGCGGACCGGACGGCGTCCTGGCCCGTCATCGCGTCGGCGACGAAGAGGACCTCGTCGGCCGCGACGGCCTCGTAGAGGTGTCTGACCTCCTCCATCAGGGCCGCATCGACATGAAGGCGCCCCGCGGTGTCGACGATCGCGGCGTCGTATCCGAAGAGCTTCGCCTCCTTCACGGCCGAGCGCGCCCGGAGGACGGCGTCCGGTTCCCCCTTCGGGTCCCAGGCCGGAAGGCCGTTCTCCTTCGCGAGCGTACGGAGCTGCTCCGTTGCGGCCGGGCGATGGACGTCGGCAGGAACGAGGAGAACGCTCTTCCCGAGGCTCTTCTTCAGGTAGAGGGCGAGCTTGGCGGCGGTGGTCGTCTTCCCCGAACCCTGCAGGCCGACGACGAGGATCACAGCGGGCCGCTTCTTCAGCGCCAGAGGCGCCACGTGACCGCCCAGGACCCGCGTCAGCTCGTCCTGGACGATCTTCACGACCTGCTGGGCGGGAGAGAAGGAGGTCATGACCTCCTGCCCCACCGCCTTCTCCCGGACGGCCGTCGCGAACTGCTTCACCACCGGAAGGCTGACGTCCGCCTCGAGGAGCGCGGTCCGGATCGCCTGGAGCGCCTGGTCGACGTGGAACTCGGTGAGACGCCCCTCGCCGCGGAGCTCCTTGAAGACGCGCTGGAGCTTTTCGGAGAGGGATTCGAACATCGGAGGGAGAGGGAGTGTAGCAGGCAGGGACGGGCCGCCGACCGCCGCTTGACAGAAGGACCTTTTCGGCTATTCTTCCCGCCGAAGCTCGAGGCGGCCCTACCGCGTGGGTGAGCGCTCGTCTGTACGGAGGCGCGGCATGGGCCGAATCTGAATTGACGAGACCCGCAGGAATGCCTTGCGTGACATCATTGGGAAAAAGGAGATGCACATGAAGAAAACCGCCTCTGTTCTCGCCATCGCCGCCATGGCTGCCAGCCTTTTCGCCTGCGCCAAGCCCGAGGAAAAGCCCGCCCCGAAGGCGGAGGCCCCCAAGGTCGTCGAGGAGAAGCCCGCCACGACCGCGACGGCTCCGGGCACGGCTGCTACGGGCGCTCCGGCCCCCGCTACGGCTTCCCCGGCCACGAAGTAGAGCGAAAACGGGCTCGACGAGAACGCCCCGGGCCTCCGGGGCGTTTTCCTTTTTTTTACCTCTCATGACCCCGATCCGCGCCCTTCTCGTCGACCTCGGCCAGGTCCTCGTCCGCTTCGACCACGGACTCACCCTGAGAAAGCTCGAGGAGGCGACGGGCATGGAGGCCGAGGAGCTGCGTCCTCACGTGTTCGGCCCGCTTGTCGGCGAGTTCGATCTCGGCCAGCTCTCGGCGGAGCAGTTCTTCCGGGCCGTGGAGCGCTCGGCAGGCCTGCCGCGCATACCGGATGGCACCTGGATCGCCGCCTGGAGGGACATCTTCGAGCCGGACCACTCGGCCCTCGAGGCGCTCGGACGCGTCCGCCGCGACGTTCCGAAAGTTCTCGTCTCGAACACGAACGCCCTTCACTGGGAGGCCGTCCTCAGGGCGTTCGACGTGAGGGAGCTCGTGGACGACGCCGTCCTTTCCTTCGAGATCGGTGCCGCCAAGCCGGACCGGGCGATGTACGAAGCCGCGCTCGCCCGGGCCGGAGCGCCTCCGGAGGCGGTCCTTTACGCCGACGACCGCGCTGACTACGTCGCGGCGGCCCGCGCGCTCGGGCTGCCCGCTTTCGTCGTCACCGGACCGGGAGTCTTCGAAAGAGGCCTTTCGCGCCACGGCCTCCTCGAGCCGCTATGATCCGACAGCCATGATGCCGGGCCCTGCCGCCCTCCGCCGCCTCGGCACGGCGCTTCTCGCCCTCCTCCTCGCCGCTTCGGGCGCCTGCGCCCGGCGGGCCGACCCGCCGGCTTCGGGGGCCGGGTCGACGAAGGTGGCGTTCGCCGCCCTGACGCTGGGTGACGCCCTCGAGCGGGCCCGCGCCGAGAACCGCCTCGTGATGGTCGACGTCTATACGGACTGGTGCGGCTGGTGCAAGAAGCTCGACAGCGACACGTACGGAGATGCGAGGGTCGCGGCCGCGCTGGAGAACGTCATCTCGATCCGGGTGAACGCGGAGAAAGGTGGCGAAAGGGTGGCGGAGAAGTACCGGGTCCGGGGCTTCCCCACCGTTCTCTTCCTTTCCGGCTCGGGCGATATCGTGGAGAAGGTCGAGGGCTACGTGAGCGCCGAGGAGATGCTGAGGATCGTGGCGTCGCTCAGGAACCGCGTCTGACGCGCTTGGACATCTCCTTCCCCCCAGTGGCCGACCCCCTCTTCGCCAGAGGTCTCGACGCGTTCAGGACAGGCCGCTTCTTCGAGGCCCACGAGGTGTGGGAGCGGCTCTGGAAGGCGGCACCCGAAGGCGACCGGCTCTTCCTGCAGGGGCTCATCCAGCTGGCGGCGGGACTGGTTCATTGCGAGCGCGGACGGACGGCGCCGGCGATGCGTCTCTTCCGGCTCGCTCGCCAGAAGCTGGCAACGTATCCGGACGGCTACGGCGGCCTTCCTCTCGACCGCCTCCGCTCGGCTCTCGATACGCAGCTCGGCGAAGGGCGGCCGGCCGGCGCCGTTTCCCTCGCCGAGGTTCTCCGCCTCCCTCAGTCGAAGGAAGGGACGTAGCGCTGCGGCAAGAGGCCTGACAGCCGCACGGAGACGTCGGCGACGACCGCCGCATCAGGCTCGCGGCTCGGCGACCTGAAGGCACCGGGGCGCCCTATACCGAGGGCTGACAGCTCGACGCCGAGACGCCCCGAGAGAGCGCGTGGACCGCCGCGCCGCTCGGCGGCCTCGTGAAGGATCGCCGCGTAAGCTTCGGCGACCCGCTCCGGGCGGCGGCAGCGTCCCCAGGCGGCCGCCGCCTCGCCGCGCTTCCGGGCCAGGGGAGGATCGAACGCCAGCCGCGCCATCTCGTCCGCGAGCGCTTCCACCTCACCCGCTCCGACCGGGACCTTCGAAGCGAACGTGTCGGGCAGCTCCCGGAACCACCCGGAGTCGCTCACGATGAGGGGGAGGCCGAAACCGGCCAGGCGGCAGACCGCTCCCGAGGTCTCCCCCACCGTCGGATGGCGGAGGTTCACGGCCACGTCGGCGGCCGACGCCGCCTTCCAGAAATCCTCCTCGGAGAGATAGCCGCCGAATGCGACGTCCCCGGAAAGGCCGAGGTCGCGGACCGAGGCGCGGAGGGGGTCCTCCGGACCGACCGAGCCGCCGACGAAGAGAAATGGCCTGCGGTCCGGCGGGAGGCTGCCGAGAGCCTCGAGAATCTTCCCGACCCGCTTGGCCGGCGTGAGGAGGCCGAGCGTGACGGCGAGCGGGCGGCCGGCGGGGAGGCCGAGAGCGCTTCGCGCTTCCTCGCGCGGAGTCCGCCGGGCCGGCACCACGTGGAGAGGGATCTCGACGACGTCGCTCCCCGGACAAGCACGGAGCGCGCTCCCCGCCACGAGCCGAGAGTGGGCCACGAGGATCTCGGCCTGACGGATCACCTCGGTCGACATCGGGTAGCTCCACGGCTCGAGGTCCCAGACCGGGATTCTCGGGCCGCCCCGCATCCGCTCCCAGAGCCGCCGTCCCTTCTCGCCATGATTTCTGACCAGCTCGCGCGCGTAAGTCTCTTCGCGCCTCGTGTCGAGATAGGCCGCCGCGAAGAGATGGTGCAGCGAGAAGTCGTGCAGCGTGACGACCGCCGGCGTGGTGCGCGCCGGGTCCGTCAGCGCCTCGTACGAGCCGGAGTGCAGCGGGTCGTTCCCCATCTCGACGAGAAGAACGTCGTGTCCGGCGCCGAGCGACCGCTTCGCCGCCGAAGGCAGATACGCCGCCAGATCGACGAACGGGGCGAGCGCCGTAAGGAGCTCGGCCGAGAAGTCGGCGATTCCCGATCGGACCGGAGGAAAGGGCGAGACGAAGCCGACCGAGAGCCGGTCCCTCACGAGAGTCCGCCTGCGGCCAGGAGGGCCGCAACCGCTGCGGTCCACGTGATGCCGCGGACCCTCTCGAAGCCGGCGTCGCCGAGCCTCCGGGACAGGGAACCGTCCGCCAGGAGCTCGGCGGCCGCGGCTCCGAGCGCGGCGCCGTCCGGGGCCGTCACGCGCCCGGTCTCGCCGTCGGTCACGAACTCCAGCGGGCCGCCGGAGTCGCTGCAGGTGACCACCGGCTTCCTGGAGAGCAGTGCCTCGAGCGCGATGTAACCGTAGTCCTCGTCGGCCGGCGTGAAGAGAACGACGCCCGCCGCCGCGTAGAGTTCGATCAGCTCCTCGTCGGTGACGGCACCCCGGAACGTGACCGTCGCACCGCTCCGCCCCGCCAGCTCTCTGAGCCTCGCCTCGTCCGGTCCCGCCCCCGCCACGACCAGCCGGAATCTCCCGGCGGCCGCGGCCCAGATGGCGAGGTCGACGCGCTTCCACGGGTCGAGACGCCCCGGCGCCAGGGCGAAGCCGTCGCTCTCGCCGCTGCGGTAGCGGCCGGCCAGCGGAGGAGGGTGGTAGAGCGCCTCGCCGACCAGCCCGTTGAAGCGCCGCAGGCGCTCCGCCGTGTTCCGCGAGTTCGTGAAGATCTTTCGGGCCTCGCCGAGGCCGGTCCGGTCCGCCTCGAGGATGAGCTCGCGCCAGCGGGTGTCCTCCGGCGACGCGGTGAAGTCGCTCTCTCTCGTTCCGAACCGGTCGTAAGCCTGCCGGAACTGGTGGATCAGCCAGACGACCTTGTTCGGATGGCGGACCATGTAGGACGGAAACTTCATCGGGATGACGAGGTCCACACTTTTCCCGTCGGCCTCGGACACGTCGAGAAGCCGCCATGCCATCGCCGAAGAGAGGATCTCCGGGCGCGGGTACCACTTGAACGGGAGCCGGACGAGCTCCGCCTGGTGTCCGGCGGCCGAAAGCTCCCGGACGAGTCCGGCCGCGTGCCGCTCGGCACCGCCCGAAGCGAAGGGGATCTGTGCGTTGCAGACGATGATCCGTGCCATCTACTTCCGGGCGATCGCGGCGTAGTCCTGCGGGCCGAACAGGAGACGCACGACCGGGCCCAGCTTCGGGTCGTCGGCCAATGCAGGCGGCGGCGCCTCGGACGCGGGCACGGGCGAGCGCCAGTCGATCCGGACGTCGGAGAAGCCGGAAGCGGAGAGAAGCCGCGCGAGCGACGGCGCCGGCACGGGTCGGACGTGCGTCAGGTCCATCCAGAACCACTTCATTGCGTAGGCCGATTCTGGATTCACGCTTTCGAGAAGGACCACCCCTCCGGAGCCGAGCTTCGCAGCGGCGAGCTCGACGAGATCGAAGAGCCGCGCCGACGGAAGGTGCTCGACGACCTGGTAGGCTGTGAGCCCCCCGAGCGAGCCGTCCGGCCGCGAGGCCAGCCACTCGAACAGGTCGGCCCGGTCCACGGCGAGCCCCTTCTGCCGGGCCCGGGCCACCATGACGGCGTTCGCATCACAGCCGAGAGCCGGGACTCCCGCGTCCCGGAGCACTTCGAGGAACTCCCCCCGCCCGCAGCCGAGGTCGGCGACCGGCCCCGGCACCCCTCGGAAGAGCGCGGCATCCGCCTCCTGCCTCCGCCGGATCTCCTCCTCGCTGCCGCGGAAGGCCTCCTCGAAGTCGACGTAGAGTCCCGCCCGCAGCGGGTCGGCGGCCGCGGCCGTCCCGGGCGAGACGCCCGGGAGAGCCGGGGCGGCGGCGGGCGCCTGAAGGCCGGACCGGAGCGAGGCCCACTCGAGGCGGAGAAGACGGATCTCCCCGTACTTCTCCTCGATCCGCCTCTCGAGAGTGGCGAGGGCCTCCGACTGCCGGCTCCTCGCCTCGGCGAGAAGGTCACGATCCCTTTCGAGCCCATCCACGCGGAGTTGTGTCTCGTGGAG
The DNA here is from genome assembly GCA_050258155.1 of Acidithiobacillales bacterium. Lineage (GTDB taxonomy): Bacteria > Acidobacteriota > Thermoanaerobaculia > UBA5066 > UBA5066 > DAOMFB01. The sequence goes on along the minus strand of JBLMYG010000003.1, from coordinate 12,343 downwards.
GTCAGCGCGCGCCTGCTCCGCCCCATCCGAGACGGTGCGAAGCGTCTCCGCGAGAGCCACCCCCCCCTGCGAGATCTCGGCCCGGGCCTCCTCGATTCTGGACGCGGCCTCGCCAAACGCCCCCTCCGTCACGATGAGGGTGCCGCGAAGGGCCTCGAGGACGGCGGAGTTGAAGACCGTCTGGTCCCGCGTGACGACCCGGAGGATCCGCAGAAGAAGGGCCTTCAAGGTGCGGAGGGGCGCGTCGCCCGGCAAGTAGGGGGAGACGAAGCGGGCGCCGTTCTCGAGGACGGCCCGAGGAGCGCTGAAATCCGGCGACGGGCCGCCGGCGGGCCGGGGCGGCGAGACCAGCGCGGGACCCGAAGGCCTGTCGAGGCCGGAGGAGAGCGCCGAGGAGATGGCGGCGAGCCGGGAGACGACGTCCCGGGCGATCGCCTCAGCGTCGGCGCAGCCGCCGCCGGATCTCTTTTCGTCCATCTCCAGCCTATCTTACGGGCGCCGCCATCAGAACCTCGTGGCTCGTCCTCTGCGCCGCTGTCGCCGTCGCCGGCCGCGGGGCAGAAGCCTCACCCGGCGGGCGGCGCGTTCCCCGGTGATGCCGCCTCCCCCGCGGCTTCTCTCGACAGGCCGCGGAGCGCGTCGAGAAAAGTCTGCGCCGTCGCGAGGACGATCGGCCCGATGAAGACGCCGAGGAGGCCGAAAGCGGTCAGGCCGCCGAAAACGCCGAGAAAGACGACGAGCGTGTTGAGCTCCCCGCCCCCCTTGATGAGGAGCGGCTTCAGGAAGTTATCGACCGCGCCGACGGCGGCGACGCCCCAGAGGAAGAGGAAGATCGCCGCTCCCGTCCGTCCCTGAAGGGCGAGCACGGCCGCGCCGGGGAGCCATACGATCGCCGTACCGCCGATCGGGAGAAGAGAGAGGACGGCCATCGCCGCCCCCGCGAGGAAGGGGGACGGCAGCCCGGCCAGCGCCCACCCTGCTCCCCCGAGAGTGCCCTGAACGAGGGCCGTGAGGAGCGACCCCTTGAAGATCGACTCCAGCATCGTCCCGAGCCGGAGCATGATCTGCCGCCGCTCCGCAGCCGCGAGCGGGAGGAGCTCGGAGATCGCCTCGGCCATGCGCTCGCCGTCGCGGAGAAGAAAGAAGAGGAGGAACACCGCCACGAGAAAAGTCCCGACCGCGCTGAAGAATCCGACGACGACGCCGCCTCCTTTCGACGCGACGACCGCCGAAGCCCGCGCGGCCATGTCCGCAGCGTGCTGCTGCACCGAGGCGGCGGGAAGGCCGGCGTTCACCTGGAGCCAGCCGAGCCAGCGCGCGACGGCCGGAAAGGTCGTGGGATCGGTGAGCTTCGAGACCTCCTGACCCCGGAGGTAGATCACGAGTCGGGAGGCCGCCTGCGCTGCCTGTGTGGCGAGAGCAGCGCCGAGAAGCCCGGCAGGCAGGAGCACGACGAGGGCCACGAGGAGGGACGTCGTGGCTGCCGCCAGCGACCGGCGCCTCGGGAATCGTCTCTCGATCCGGTTCCAGATCGGCCGGCTGGCCACGGCGAGGACGATCGCCCACGCGATGGCGGAGAGAAAGGGATGGAGGATGACGAACGAGAGAGCCGCGACGCCGACGAGAAGGACGGCGAAGAAAATCGTCGCATAGCTCGCGGAAAAGACGCGCGGGGAGCTCACGCAAAGGATCATACGTAAGCGCGTTGCTAAACTGGTTGGCGATGCGCTCTTTAGCGTTCCGGGCGCCGCGCCTGACGTCGCCGCCCCTTCCGCCCGACCCGGCGGCGCTGTCACGGGCCGCGGTCGAGGCGGCGCTTTCCGAGGGGTTCGTCGCCGCGGGTGTCCTCTCCGCGGAGAGGCCGGCCTCTTTCGACATCTTCGCCGGGTGGATCGAACGGGGCCACCAGGGCGGAATGGCGTGGCTGACACGCGACTTCGACGCCCGCCGCCGGTACGAATCGATCCTTCCGCACACGCGCGCGGTCCTCGCCGTGGCCCGGGAAGTCCCCGGACGAGGGGACGGCAATGTCGCCAAATACGCCCGCGGCGAGGACTATCACCGTGTCGTCCGCCGGCACCTCGCGCGCGTCCTCGAGCGGCTCCGCCCTCTCGCGCCGGAAGGCACGCGCTTCCGGATCTGCGTCGACACGGCGCCCCTCCTGGAGCGGGACGCCGCGGCCCGGGCCGGCCTCGGAGCCATCGGGAAGAACGGCTTTCTGATCGTCCCGGGGATCGGCTCGAACGTCGTTCTCGGCGAGGTGCTGACCGATGCCCCCCTCGCGCCGACAGCGGCCCCTGCCGACGCCGCAGCCGACATCTGCGGGAGCTGCACGGCGTGCCTTGACAGCTGCCCGACCGGCGCCTTTACGGCTCCCCGCCTCCTCGACTCCAGCAGGTGCATCTCCTATCTCACGATCGAGAAGAGGGGTCCTCTGACGGCGAAGGAGCAGGCCTCCCTCGAGGGTCGGCTCTTCGGCTGCGACGTCTGCCAGGACGTCTGCCTGTGGAACGCGGCCGACGATCCGGCGGGCCCGCCGAGAGGCCCCGCCGCCTCTCTCTCCCCGATCGAGATCGCACGCCTCTCCGAGGGCGAGTTCCGCGGGCGCTTCCACGAGACGGCCCTGTGGCGGGCGACGTGGCAGGGGCTCGTCCGGAACGCGCAGGCCGCGCTCCATCGAGAGGCGCGCACGTGAGCGGCACGCTCCTCGTGGTGGCCGGAATCTTCGTCCAGGGCGGACGGCTCCTTCTCGCGCGCCGACCGGCAGGCGGCCCGCACGCTGGCCTGTGGGAGCTTCCCGGCGGAAAGGTCCGGGGGGGCGAGACACCCGAGGACGCCCTCGCGCGCGAGTGGATCGAGGAGCTGGACGCCCTGCCGGCAGGCCTCGTGCCGGACGGGTTCGCCCGGGACGGCGACGTCACCCTTCTGTTCTTCCGGGTCCGCGCCCTCCTCGGGGAGCCCTCTCCCCGGCAATGTGAGGCCGTTCGCTGGTGCCGGGCGGCCGAGGCGCGCCTCCTCGCGATGCCGCCTGCAGATGGACCGGTCGTGGAGCGGCTGGCGGCGGATGGCGGGGTCTTCCGGGACACGACGGACGCCGGGACCCCGGCCCTCCTCGCCGAGGCCCGCGAGCGTCTGCCGTACATCGAAGGCTCCGAGACGCTCTCTCCCGGAGAGGCGGTCCGGTTCCGGAAGCAGGGGCTCGGAAGCCGTCCGTTCGTCGAAGGGGTCCTCGTGTCCACTCCGTCCGGCCCGCGCGCCTACGAGAACCTCTGTCCCCACGTTCCGATCCCGCTCGACCGGGTCCATGACGACATCGTCTCGGGCGACGGGCGCCACCTCGTCTGCCAGAACCACCGGGCTGTCTTCGAGCTCCCCTCCGGCCGCTGCGTCTCGGGACCGTGTGAAGGCGACGCCCTCCGGGAGATCCCGATCGAACGGGTCCGGGGCGGCTGGGCCGTGGCCGCACGATGAACGACGGCCTCCTCGTCCCCCTTTACGGAGCCTGCTGCATCGTCTCGGCCTTCTTCTCGGCTGCCGAGACGGCCCTCACCGCCATCTCGGACTCGAGCGTCCTCCGGCTGAAGGAGGAAGGCCGTTCTACGGCGGGCCGGATCGAGCGGCTTCGTCGCGACCTCACCCAGACGATCGGGACGCTCCTCGTCGGCAACAATCTCGCCAACACGGCCGCCGGCACCCTGGGCGCCGCCGTCGCCATCTCGCACTTCGGCGAGCGGTGGGGCGTGATCGTGGCGACGATCTCGACGACCGTCGTCCTTCTCATCGTGGCGGAGGTCACTCCGAAAACGCTGGCGTCCCGGTACCCCGTCGGGGTGGCGGTCGCCGTCGCCGCTCCGGTCTCGCTCTTCGTCCGCCTCTTCGCCCCCGTTACCGGCATCCTCTCCCGGATGGCCAACGCCGTGCTCGATTTCTTCGGAGCGGTCCGACGCACGGTCCCGGACCTGACGAAGGCGGACCTCCGGAGCGTCATCGACCTCTCCCACCGGCAGGGGGCCCTCGCCTCCGAGGAGACGGCGATTCTCCGTGCCGTCCTCACCTTCGGGGACCGGCCCGCGCGCGACGTCATGATCCCCCGATCCCGCGTCGTGTCGATTCCGGTGAGGACGAGCTTTCTGGAGCTCGAGACGATCTGCCGCGAGAACCGGTACAGCCGCTATCCGGTCTGGCGCGAGAGCCCCGACGACGTCATCGGGATCCTCCACGTGAAAGATCTCTTCGACGTGACGGACGCGGAGGAGGGGACGTTCGACCTCTCGAAGAGGCTCAGGCCCGCCGTGCTCGTCCCCGAGATGAAGAGGTCCGAAGACCTCTTCCGCGAGATGCGGCGGCGGCGGCTCCACATGGCGGTCGTCGTGGACGAGTCGGGCTCCGTCGCAGGCATCGTGACGCTGGAGGACCTCATCGAGGAGATCGTCGGGGACATCCGCGACGAGTACGACGAGCCGGCGGCCGCCCCCGTCAGCGATGGCTCGTCGCTCGTCGTGGAGGGCGAATACCCTCTGTCCTCCCTCGAGCAGGAGTTCGGCGTCTCGTTCGAGAAGACGGAGGCCCGGAGCGCCGCCGGTCTTCTCCTCGAGCGGCTCGGCCGGATTCCGCGCCCCGGAGCGCGGTGGCGCGAAGGCGATCTCGACTTCGTGGTGGAGCGCGCCTCCCCGCGCGCCATCGAGCGGGTCCGGGTCATGCGGGCCGCTCGCCCGGCCTGACGCCTCCCGATGCCCAGGATCGTCTTCCTGAACGACGGGCGCCGGGGAATCGTGGCCCCCGGCCGGACCGTCCTCGAAGCGGCCCTCGACCTCGGGGTCGCCATCGACCACGTCTGCGGCGGCACCGGCACCTGTTCGACGTGCCGCATCGAGTGCGTCGTGAACCCCGGGAACCTCTCCCCCATCGAGCTCAACGAGATCGCATACCAGATGGGCCCCCGCGTCCGTCTCGGCTGCCAGGCGCGGATCGAGGGGGACGTCGGCGTCCGGGTCGTCCCGCTCCCGAAAGTCCTGGGCTGATGGCCCGGCCGTACATCCGCCGGGCGCTGAAGCGGGCCGGGGCCGCGCCGCAGCCGAGGACCATTACGGCCGGAGCCACGACGGGAAGGATCCCGCCCCCGAGAATCTTCTTCGACGGAGAGACAGGGGACGCGGGGCCTGCCGACCTCGCGGCCCTCTTCGGACACGCCGGTTCGGTCGAGCTGGAGATCGGAACCGGGAAGGGGCGCTTTCTTCTCGAGGCGGCGGCGGCCTTCCCGGACCGGAACTGGCTGGGCCTCGAGATGGAGCCGGACTTTTGCGCCTTCGTGCGCCTCCGTGCCGCGCGGCGCGGCCTCTGGAACGTCCGGGTCGAGCCGCTGGATGGCCGGGAGTTCGTCATCCGCCGCCTTGCGCCCGCCTCGATCGCCGCCCTCCACGTCTATTTTCCCGACCCGTGGCCGAAGAAACGCCACCGGAAGCGTCGCCTCTTCACCCCGGAGTTCGCGGCCGCTGCCGCCCGCGCGATCGCCCCCGGCGGACTCCTCCGCGTCGCCTCCGACCACACGGACTACTGGCGGGACATCGAGAAGATCCTCGAGGCGGAACCGCTTCTCGTCCGGCTCGCGCCCGAGGAGACGGGACCCTGGTCGAGCGGGACGCACTACGAAAGGAAGTTCGCCGCCTCAGGCCGCCCCGTCTTTCAGGCCGCCTTTTGCCGCCGCGACAGGTGAGGGCGGGGGAAGAGCCGCCCGCTCAATCCGGAGAAGCTCTTTCAGGTAGCGCCGGAAGTAGTCGAAGCCGGAGACGAGGGCCATCGCCGTCATGACGTAGAGGGCCGCCTTCCCCGTGTTCCGCCAGAGTCCGATGTCGTCGAGCCGCGCTCCGAGGATCATCAGGGAGATCCCGGTGACCTGGGTCGCCATCTTCCACTTCCCCAGCTTCGAAGCGGGGATGATGATCCCCCGGGCCGCCGCGATGGACCGGAGGCCCGTGACGGCGAACTCTCGCCCGACGATGATGCAGACGGCCCAGGCGTCGGCCTCCTGCAGGTCGACCAGAGAGATGAGCGCGCACGAGACGAGGAGCTTGTCCGCGATCGGGTCGAGGAGGATTCCGAGCGTCGTGACCTTCTTGAACTTCCGCGCCCAGTAGCCGTCGAGCGCGTCGGTCAGCGCGGCAAGAAGGAAGATGACGAGAGCGAGGTACTCCTTCGCCGGCATCCGCGTCAGCAGGATCACGACGAGGAGCGGAACGAGGAAGATGCGGAGAAGGGTGAGCGCGTTGGGGACGTTGACGGAGACCACCGAGCCGGCATTCTAGCGGTCGCAGCGGCCGGCGCCTTTACACCGGCGGCACGCTCCCGGAGAATCGCCGCTCCGATGCCGACTCCCCGGATCGTCTTCGGCACCGACGGCTGGCGCGGGCGGATCGCCCGCGACCTCACCTTCGACGCCGTCGCCCGCGTCGTCGACGCGATGGCGGCCTGGACCGTCGATCCGGAGAACACCGACCCGGGGGACCCGTGGACGCTTCCCCTCGTCCACGACACGCGCTTCCTCTCGCCGGAGCTCGCGGCCGAGAGCGCGTCGCGCCTCGCGACGAAAGGCTTCCGCGTCCTCCGGACGGACCGGCCCGTGCCGACGCCCTGCGCCTCGTGGCACGTCCGGAGCCGCGCCCTCCGTGCCGGGATCGCCATCACCGCTTCGCACAACCCGGCCGACTGGAACGGGGTGAAGTACAAGTCCCATTTCGGGGGGAGCGCCACGCCCGCCACCTACGACGCCATTTCGCGCTCCGCCGGTCGCCCGCTCCCGGAGCGCCCGGGCGGGCACGCCGAGACGACCGACCTCGCGGCCGGCTACCGGGATGCTCTCGCCGCCTCCGTCGATCTCGCAGCGATCCGTGCCGCGGGCCTCAACGTTCTCTTCGACGCCATTCACGGGGCTGCGGGGACCCTCCTTCAGCAGATCGTCGGCGAGGGGCACCCGACGCGCGTCCAGACGCTCCGCGCGGAGCCGAACCCGTCGTTCGGCGGCATCAACCCGGAGCCGATCCCCGCGAATCTCGGGGCCTCGCGCGAGGCGCTCGCCCGCGCTTCCTTCGACCTGGTCCTGGCGAGCGACGGCGACGGCGACCGGCTCGGCGTCCTCGACGGGCAGGGCCGGTTCGTCAACCCCCACCGGATCCTCGCCCTCCTCGCAGAGAGCCTCGCGGCCCGGGGGCGGGTCCGGGGAGGGATCGCGAAGACCTTCTCGACGTCCCTTCTCGTCGACCGGGTCGCCGCGAGACTCGGCGTTCCGCTCCACGTCACGCCGATCGGCTTCAAGTACATCGCGGAGAAGATGCTGGCGGGCGAGGTAGGGATCGGCGGCGAGGAATCGGGCGGCGTCGGCGTCTCGTTCTTCCTTCCGGAGCGCGACGGCGTTCTCTCGGCCCTCCTCGTCCTCGAGGCGGTGGCCCTCTCGGGTCTCTCCTTCGCCGCCCTGCTCGCGCAGCAGGAAGCCCGGTACGGCGCGTTCGCCTACGACCGGCGCGATCTTCACTACCCGCTGCCGCTCCTCCGCGCGTTCATCGAGCGGCTCGAAAAGGCCCCGCCGTCGGCGCTCGCCGGCGAGCGGGTCACCGGAGTCGAGACGCTGGACGGGCTCAAGCTTCTTTTCGGGGGCCGCGGGTGGCTCCTCCACCGCCTCTCCGGGACCGAGCCGATCCTCCGGATCTACGCCGAGCACGAAGACGAGGCCACCGTCCGACGGCTTCTCGACGGGACCGTCGCGGGCCTCGAATCCGGGCCCGGCTGAGCGGGCAGCTCGCGCTCTCTCCCTGTCGTAGAGTCTCGGCGGAGAAAGCGCCATGAAGCGATCCACGAAGACCGTTCTCGGCCTGTTCGCCCTTCTTCTCGTCCTCGCCGTAGGAGCAACCGCCCTCCTGCGTCTCGGCCTCCGGAAAGAGAGCCCGAGCGTGCCGTCCCGGACCGTCCTCCGGCTCGACCTGGAGCGGGAGATCCCGGAGACCGCGCCCGAAACTCCCTTTTCCGCCTTCCGCGCAGCGTCGCCGCTCACGCTCCGGGACGTGGTCGAGGAGCTGGAAAGGGCCGGCGACGACGACCGTGTCGCCGGGCTGGTGGCGAGGATCGGGGCCGTCCCGATCGGCGTCGCGCAGCTTCAGGAGATCCGCGACGCGGTGCGGGCATTCCGTGCCAAGAAGAAATTCGCCGTGGCTTTCTCGGAAACCTTCGGCGAGTTCGCCCGGGGAAACAGCGCCTACTATCTCGCCACCGCGTTCGACCAGATCTGGCTCCAGCCGTCGGGGGACGTCGGCCTGAACGGTCTCGTCCTCGAGGCGCCTTTCGTCCGGGGGCTGTTCGACAAGCTCGGCGTGGTACCGGAGTCGGCACAGCGCTACGAGTACAAGAACGCCGCGAACACGTTCATGGACACGAAATTCTCGCCGGCGTATCGCGAAGCCACTCAGCGCCTCCTCGAATCGGTCTGGGGTCAGATGGTCCGGGGAATCGGCGAGGGCCGGAAGCTCTCGCGCGACGAGGTGACGGCGATCGTCGACCGGGGACCGCTCCTCGCAACCGAGGCCGTGGAGGCGAAGCTCGTCGACAGGCTCGGCTACTGGGACGAGGTCACCGACTCCGTGAAGTCGAAGGCGGGGGCGGGTGCGGAGCTTCTGACGCTCTCGAAGTACAGGGACGCGATCGGCTCGGCCGCCGACTCGGGGAGGCATACCTTCGCGCTGGTCTACGGCCTCGGCACGATCGTCCGGGGCCGGAGCGGCTACAACCCCGTTCTGCAGTCGTGGACGATGGGCTCCGACACCGTCGCCTCGGCGCTGCGGAAGGCTTCGAAGGACGGGGATGTCGAGGCCATCATCTTCCGGGTCGACTCCGGCGGCGGCTCCTACGTCGCCTCCGACGCGATCCGGCGTGAGGTCTCGCGTGCGAGGGCCGCCGGCAAGCCGGTCGTCGTATCGATGGGCGACGCGGCCGCCTCGGGGGGCTACTTCGTCTCCATGGACGCCGACCGGATCGTCGCCCAGCCCGCCACGATCACGGGATCCATCGGCGTTTTCGCGGGCAAGCTGGTCACGACCGGCCTGTGGGAAAAGATCGGCATCACCTTCGACCAGGTCGAGACCGGCGCCAATGCGAATTTCTGGAACGCGTCGAGGGCCTTCTCCGCCACCGAGTGGGCCCGCCTGAACGCCTGGCTCGACCGGATCTACGACGACTTCACGTCGAAGGTCGCCGCCGGCAGGAAGCTCCCGAAGGAGAAGGTGCTGGAGATCGCGAGGGGCCGCGTCTGGACCGGCGAGGATGCGAAGGAGCGGGGCCTCGTGGACGATCTCGGGGGTCTCGCAACGGCTGTCCGGGTCGCGAAGGAGGTCGCCGGCATCCCTGCCACCGAGTCGGTTCGCCTCGTCGAGTTTCCGCCGAAAAGATCCCCCTTCGAGGCCCTGCTCGCCCGCCTTTCCGGCGAAGACGACGAAGCGTCCGCGGAGACCTCCGGGAGCGCGATCGAGGAGCTTCGGCCCCTCCTCAGGCGGCTCGAAGCCGCGGGCCTGCTCGGCCCTCCCAAGGGAGCCCTCTCGATGGAGCCGCTCGAGATGCGGTGAGTCGCGCCGCGTCCTCTCGGGGCCGGCACTATAATCGCGCCGTGCTCCCGAAGCGCTCCGGCGTGGCTGTGGTGTGCCTCGCGCTCGCCGGCGCTCTGGACGGACAACAGCCCGCCCCGACGCCCCCCGAGCAGCACGTCGTCGCGCCGTCCCTTCCGGACCAGAAGAACAGCGAAAGCACCGTCCGCCCGAGCGGCGCCATGCGGACCGACGCGGCCGGCTGGGTCGTGACCGGCTCGGGGCAATGCCCCGGGAGAAGGGCTCCACAGGCCTCGGCGCGCGGGGCGGCCGCGGCTCCGGCGCCTGCACCCCAAGGCGCTGTCCAGGCGCCCCCGGCCGCCGGGCCCTCGGGACCAGCCGTCGTTGAGACCGCCCACATCACACTACGGGGAACCGTGAAGGCCTACGAGCCGCGAAAATCGATCACGATCGTCGAGGCGAGCGGCCGCGAGCGGATAGTGCCGCTCGCGCCGAAAGCGTCGGTCTACGAGGGCGCCCGGGCCGGCGACAAAGTCTGCCTCCGGATACCGCTCCAGGGGCCGGGGGACGGCAAGTCGGCCGACCGGATCGAGCGGCAGAAGACCACGGCGCCTCCGAAGTCGAAGTTCTCGCAGGCCCAGTCGCCCTCGAACTGACCGGGAGCGCCCCGGGGCACCGCGCCGATGCGACCCTCGACGAAAGTCGGCGGACAGCGCCCGACGCTCAGCGAGCGTCGGCAAGGACATAGCCGGCGCCGACGAACTTCACGACCAGCCCCCCCTCGAATCCGCTTCCCGCCTCCGGCGGCTCCAGAAGCTCCGGGACGAGCTCGCCACCCCAGGCGACGACGACCCTCTGGAGGAGGGTGAGGGGCTGTCCCCATTCCACCTCGAAGCGAGCGGCCTCGCTGATCCCCGAAAAGGCCACCGCGCCCGAGCCCGTCAGCTTGAGAAACGGCCGTTCGGTCTCTCTCCGGCGGTCGAAGGCCGGGTCCTCGCGATAGACGAGAGACTCCTCGAAGGCCAGAAGCCGCATCGGATCGACCGAGAGAGATTCGCGCGAAAGCGCCCGGACGAACGGGCTTCGGCCCGCGTCCCCGAGGAGAAGGCACCCGGCGCCCGACGCCTTCAGGAGGAGCCCGCCCAGAACGCCGTCGAGCCTGACGTCCGGCTCGATCTGCGGCCGGCCCGTCTGCCCGACGATCGTCCCCTTGCGGACGCGCAGCCCCTCGCCGGTCATCGCTGCGAGGAGACCGCCGGCTTTCGGCGAAAAGGGGCCGACGGGCGAAACGAGCGCCAGACCCGGCGAAGAGTCGCCGCGGCGCCCGACACGAAAGGTGCCCGAGATCGGGCGCGACCAGCTTCCGGAGAGGCCGAGGGGACGCCCCGTGCCGGCCATCGAGTCGGCGGGCTCCGGCTTCACGGGTGGGGGCTGCGGAACGTCCGCGCCCGGCGGACGCGCAGGCATCGCAGCCGCCTGCCGGGCCATCCGCGAGATGGAGTCGTCGTCCTCGGATCCGTCCTTCAGCTCGGCGCCCGCCATCCGGAAGTGCTTCTGCGCCCTCTCCCCCTCGCCGGCGCGCTGGCAGATGAGCCCCAGCGTCAGGTGCGCCTTTCGGTGTGCCGGGGCGAGCGCGAGGACGCGCTCGAGCGGCTCGCGCGCCTCTTCCTCGCGTCCCGACTTGAAGAGAATCAGGCCGAGGTTGAAAAGGAGGGGGACCGCGTTCTCGTGTGCCACGAGGAGCTCGCGCGTCAGCCGCTCCGACTCGATGAAGCTGCCGAGGTGAAAGAGCGTGATGGAGAGGTTCAGGAGGACCTCGGGGTCGTGGGGACGGAGACGCTTGGCCTCCTCGAACTCCCGTCGAGCCACCTCGTACTGTCCTTTCCGAAGCTCGTCCTTCCCCCGGTTCAGGTGAAGCAGGAAGAGGCCGTGGTCGAAGAAGGGAGCCGGCCGGTACGGCGTTGCCGGGCCCCCGCTGCGAGCGCTCGACATCAGAAGTTCTCCCTCACCGGCGTCGCCCGAGGACCGGTTCGGCCCGGTCGGTGTTGTCCGTGTTCGTGAGGAAGGGCGTTCCGTTCAGGCTCGCGATCCGCACGGGGACCGTCCGCACCGGCCGTTCGGCGGCCGGGGCCGGCCGCGCGGGACTCCCCCGGAAGCCGCCGCCGAGAGCCGGGGGCGCTTCGCCCCGAAGCGCCACGAGCGCCCGGCGGACATACTCGCGCGTCTCCGGAAACGGCGGGATTCCCGCGTAGCGTGCCACCATGCTCTCGCCGGAGTTGTAGGCGGCGAGCGCGAGGGGCACGTCGCCGGAATAGAGCTTCAGGAGGACGTCGAGGTACTCCACGCCCCCCCGGATGTTCTCGAGCGGCTCCAATCGGTCGGAGACGCCGAACCGCCTCGCGGTCTCGGGCATGAGCTGCATCAACCCCCGGGCCCCCTTTCGCGAGACGGCGCGGGAATCGAAGTTCGATTCGACGAGCATCACGCTCTTCACCAGCTTCGGGTCGACGCCCCGCCGGCGGGCCGCCGCGTGAATGGCCTCGTCCCAGGGACAGGGGGCCGTGCGGCGCACGACGAGGTAAGCGTCCGTCGGCGCCTTCCCGTTCACGAGCCATCCGCTCCCGATCTTGTTGAAGATGATGGCCGACCCGTCTGCCTTCCGTCCGAGCTGGACGTCGTCGGCCGCCACGGCGGGCGAGACTGCTGCCAGCGCCGCCAGGGCGGCGCAGACCCTCTGCCGCAACATTGCGCCCAAAGTATAG
>JBLMYG010000002.1:0-7733 GCA_050258155.1 Acidithiobacillales bacterium | reverse complement strand
GCAGCTCCTCCAGGCGCGAGGAGGGCCGGTGGATGGCCACGACCCGCCAGCCGGACTCGCGCAAGAGGGCCGCGAGGTTCGTTCCGAGGAACCCCGAGGCGCCCGTGAGAAAGGCGGTCTTCATCGCGCCGGAGTCTAAAAGGTGAAGACCACGCACTCGACTCGTCGGGATCAGGTCTTGCGCCGCGCCGTCAGCCAGAGGAGGGGGGTCTGACCCCAATCACGCCACCCAGCAATTGTTGACGAAGCGCGCTATGAGATAGAGCTGCAGAAGAAGCGAGAGAACGGCCAGCGTCACCCATGGCAACCGCCGCGGGCTTCGCAAGAAGCTGGCAGCGAAGCGAAACGCCGGGAAGAGAACGAGCGCATACCGGCCGCTCGATGAGAGATCGCCGCTCAGCAGGATCAGGAGAGCGCCCGACCCCACGTAAAGGGCTTCCGCGACGTGGTGCCGGCGGGCGAGCCAGACCAGGGCGACCACGAGAAACAGAGGGCCGACGAGGTCGACCAGGGGGCCGGCGTGAACGAAGCCCTTCCGCTGCATGTTCTCCAGGGCACGCGAAAAGGGATCGAGGAGAACCATGGGTGAGGCGAGGCTCCGGCCCCAGCCGCTCCTCTCGGCACGAAGGAAAATGAGCGCGTCCCTGTACCGAACGCCGAGATACGTCAGGAACATCCCGACGCCGAGAGCGGGTGACGCGGCGGCTGCGAGAAGACGCACTCGCCGCTCGCGGCGCCCACTGACTGCGAGCCAGATCAGCGGCGGGATCAGGGCGAGGGCAGAAAGGCGCGTCAGCCCGGCCAGGACGCCGAAGAGAAACGTGGCGCCTGCGGCCCCCTTGCGAGCGAGAAGCAGGGCGGCGGCCGCCAGCAGCAGAAAAAGGGATTCCGTGTACACCGCCAGAAGGAAGAAGGCCCAGGGCCAGGCGAGCATGCTGAAGACGACCGCTGCCGGATCCGGCCGTCGCGGGCCCTCTCCGAGATACGCAGCGAGGGCCAGCAGGCCGGCGAAGAAGAAGAGGTGCGACAGGACGGAGCCGGCGAGGAAGAGCGACATACCCGACGCCGATGAAAGTGCCCGCATCAGGAGCGGATAGAGAGGAAAGAAGACGATGTTGCCCGTGCCTGCCTCGAAGTCCCATTGATAGCCATGGCGGGCGATCGACGCGTACCAGCCCGAGTCGAAGCGAGCGAGCGGTCCGGCCTCCGCGGTGGATCGGGCGTCCCACGTCCATGGAACGCGGGGGTGCAGCACGCCGACCGCCGCGAAAGAGGCGAGGTCGACGATGAGGGCATACAGAACGCCGATGCCGGCCAGACGGCGAAGCGAGCCGTACGGGATCATCGGGGTGAGGCCCCGATCTGGCTTCACCGTCACTTCGTGTAGACGCCGAGAGCGATGATCTCGTACGGCAACGTCCGAGTGAGAAGTGACGGATTCGTCCGGTACTCCCTTACCCTCCGCGAGATCTCCGCGAAATCCAGCCTCGGAATCCCGTAGATATGCAGGCGGTCTCCCGCTTTGAGCTGACGCACCGCTCGTTCAGGAGGCGTCCCCCTGGCAAAGACCACGCGGAGCCGGTCCACCAGGAGCTTCCCGTCGAGGTCGAGAGCGGAGCCGATCACGAATCTCCCGTCGGATACGACGAGCTGCCGTTGGTCGGCGATCTTCATCATGAACTCGACGTCGTTGTAGACGCCGGTCTCCGTGAGGATCGATGCCGACTTCGGCTTGACCCTGAGCATGCACGGGACCTTCTCATAGATTTCAAAGGTTCTCCGGGCATCCCCCGGCTTGAAGCCCTTGACGGGCCTGAAGGAACCGAGCAGTTGAAGACCGTCGACCACGGTCACGGGATGAACCTCGAAGACATGGTCGGGATTGTCGGTATCGAGGGCGGGAAGCGGCTGACCCTGCTCCTCCTCCGCCTTGCCGGCGTGCTCCGGCCAGATTCTCCAGACGCCGGAGACTTTCAGCGGTCTTCCGGTGCCTTCGATGCTGTGGACAATGTCGATCGCCGCCTTCTCGTCGATGGCATTGATGATCTCTGCGACGACGGGAAGAGCCACCTGGGGGGCGCGCCCGGCAAAGTGCAGGTCACCGTCGAGCGCGGCCGGAAGCGGCGCCGCCATCGCCTTGTCCACGGTGAAGGTCGTGTCGATGCCGACCCGGTTCTTGTAGTGCTCGATGAAAGACCTGTTGATCTCGATCTCGACGTGCCGGGGCGCCAGGTGCGAATTGACGGCTATGTAAGCGATCATCGCCTCGCGCGCAATCAGGCTGCAGCCCGCGAGGAAGGCGACGAAGACGACGAGCAGTGACGTCAAAGGTCCCGTTGCACGCCGGGAAGGCCGCTTTGCCAATCGCTCGTGCATCATCTGCTCCTGAAGACGAATTCCAGCATGGCTGCCTGCCATCAGCCAGGAGCGACGCGCTGCCAGACGGCACCCTGCTCGCTCTCGTAGACGACGTCGCTCTCCTGGGTGAAACGGAATTCGTAACGGACGTAGACACTCCCGCGAATTCGACGGACCGCGGTCCCGCGTGCCTCGAGGAGAACGGGCGGGCCGATCCGCGCGAGGCGCCCGTAGCGGGCCCTCTGGATGTGGGCTCCGTAGCCGATCCACCCGTCCGCATGGCGAAGGCCGAGAACGTAGTACGCGTGGGCGAAGCCGAGCATTCCCGTCACGTGGACGAACAGTCCTCCCGAGACGTGGCGCGGATGGCGGACCGGATCGGCCTTCTGGAGGGCCGTGAGCGGCAGACCGTCGTGGGTCGGCATCCGGGCCAGGAGCCGCCCGTTCTCGCGGTCCAGCTCCAGGATCTCGTCGAAGAGTATGGCCTCGGGGAGGTACGGGCAGTCGGCAACGAATTCCGGGTCGAGCATGGCGTCGTCCTCGGCCTCATGCGGCGCGATGTCGCGTCGCAAGATATCCCTTCCCAGTGTACTGTGCGGCCGAGGGATCAGATGACGAAGACGCCCGATCGAAGTGAGGCCGCGCCCGCCTACTTCACCTACATCGACAAGGTCCCGGCCGGCGACATCCGGGACACCCTCGGAGCCCAGCTCGACGAGACCATCGTTCTCTTCTCGGGGATCGCCGAGGAGACATCACGTCACCGCTACGCGCCGGAGAAGTGGAGCATCCGGCAGCTCCTGAATCATCTGAACGATACGGAGCGCGTCTTCCTCTACCGCGCCCTCTGGTTCGCGCGCGGCTTCTCGGACCCGCTTCCCAGCTTCGACGAGAAGATCTCTGCGGCGGCGGCCCGGGCCGACGAGATCCCCCTGGCCCGCCACCTGGAGGAGTTCCGCGCCGTCCGCTCGTCGACAGTCGCCTTCTTCCGGAGCCTGCCGGACGAGGCCTGGACACGAAGAGGGATCGCCAGCGGGAATCCGATCACCGTCAATGCTCTGGCGTACGTCGCGGCGGGCCACGTCGCTCACCACACCGGGATCCTGAGGGAGCGGTACCTCTAGCCGGCCGTCGTCACGATGCTCGTTGGTGCCGACGGCGGCGTCCCCGGGAACTTCCACGCCGACTCGGCGTGGCGGGAGCCGGAGACCGGGCTCCGGCCCGGAGTCCTGTCGATGCAGGCCATCGCCGCCGCCACGCGCGGGCCGGCGCGCCGGTGTAGCCTCCGGCTATGCTGGATTCGCTGAAAAGGTTCTTCGAGGAGCGGATCTCCGGGACAGCCGACAGGGCCGCTCCGAAAGAGAGCGAGCAGGCCCTCCGGCTGGCGGCCTCCGCCCTCCTCTTCGAGGTCGTCCGCGCGGACGGCAAGGTGACGGACGAGGAGCTCGTCGTGATGCGGGCCGCCGTCCAGAGCGTCTTCACGCTGTCGCGCGAGGAGGCGGAAGAGCTCGCGCGTCTGGGCGAGGCCGAGTCCGAGAACGCCGCCTCGATCTACGAGTTCACGCGCCTCGTCGACCAGAGCTTTTCGCCCGAGGAGAAGAAGCGCCTGGTGGAGCTGCTCTGGCTGGTCGCCTTCGCCGACGGACGAAAGGATCCGGAGGAAGAGGGCGTCGTCCGAAAGATCGCCGGCCTCCTGCACGTGTCGCATCCGGACTTCATCGACGCCAAGATCCGGGCACGCGCCGAGAGCGGGCTCGGCTAGCGCAGCTCAGGGCCACCGGCCAGAAGAATCGTCCCGAGGGCATTCCGGCGGGGAAGAAGGCGGGCGCCACGGCGTGGCGCCCGCCCCTGCGGGTCACTTGGGCATCGGGTCCGCGCCAAAGTTGGCGTGGACGAGCATCCAGTGCCCGCCCTGCTTGACGTAGACACGCGTGGACTTCGCCCGGGTGGGCTCGACCTTGCCGTCCTTACCCTGCGAGAGGCCGACGTAGTTGTACGTCAGTATGGCGACGTCGCCGTAGACCTGGACCTTCGGGTTCGCCATCTCGGACACGAGCGGGACGCCGGCGTCCTTCGTGCCCGCCTCGGAGAGCCGCGTCGCCAGGGCCTTCCCGTCGAGACGCGTCGAGAATTCGCCGTTGAACTCGGTGTAGTCGTCGGCGATGGACTTCATCGCCTCGGCGACGTTCTTCGCGTTCTCGGCCGCCCACTGGGCCTTCGTCACCGCGATGACTTCGTCCGCGGCGGACATTTTGGGCTGTTGGGCGGCGGCGAGCGGGGCGACGACCAGGCCGCCGGTCAGCGCCATGGCAGAAAGGAACGTTCGGAATCTCATCTCATTCCTCCTTCGGAAGGTCCGTCCCGTCCAGAGACGGACGGTGCGTGTTGTCCCGCGCCTGGCTCAGGCGCGAGGGATGTCAGCCGGTTCGATGGCACCTCCTTTCCTGTAGACGGGAGCCTGGCTTCGTGCGCGAGCCGATTCACGGAATGAGGTCAAGTCTCGATTATCGATCATCAGCCCGTGCCGACGTGTTCGGGCGGGCCGCTCCGGACATTTCCGGGGCCACCGGCCGGGAACTCCTTCACGGGGCCCGTTCCGGCCGCGTCGAGAGGTTCGTCCCCGGGGCGTGTCCGGCCGCGGCCCGGAACCTGAGACTCTGTCTCTGATAATCTTCCGATATGAAGACCCTCCGTTTGCACCGTTTCGCCCGCTTCTTCGGCCTCTTCGGTCTTCTCCCTCTCCTCGCAGGCCGGCTGGCCGCCGCCCAGCCGCCCGCCGCCGGCGAGAAGGCCCCCACCTTCTCGCTGCCGAGCCAGGACGGCTCCGCCATCACCCTCGAGCAGAACCGAGGGAAGTGGGTGGTCCTCTACTTCTATCCGAAGGATTTCACCTCCGGCTGCACGCTCGAGGCACACAACTTTCAGCGGGACATCGAAAAGTACCGGAAGGCCGACGCCGTCATCCTCGGGGTCAGCCTCGATTCCGTCGACTCCCACAAGGGCTTCTGCGCAAAGGAGGGGCTGAACTTCAAGCTCCTGTCCGACGCTGACCACGCCGTGACCAAGGAGTACGGCTCCCTCACGGAGTTCCAGGACAAGGAGTACGCCGCCCGGAACACCTTTCTCATCGACCCCTCCGGCGTGATCCGGAAGGTCTACCTGAAGGTGAACCCTGCGACGCACAGCGAGGAGGTCCTCTCAGACCTCGGCCGGCTCCAGGCAGCGAAGTAGGTCGGGGGGGGCGCGGCCGGATCGCACTAGACTCGGAGCGTGATCACCCTCGCTGCCCTCGTCCTCGCCGCTGCCGCCCGTCTGTCTCCTCTTTCCGACACCTCCCCCGCCTCCGCCGGCCTGTCGGCCGAGCGTCTCTCCCGGATCGACGCCGCCGTCCAGGAAGCGATCGCGAAGAAGGAGTGCCCCGGCGCCGTCGTCCTGGTCGGGCGGCACGGGAAGGTCGTCTACCGGAAGGCGTACGGGAACCGGGCCGTCGATCCCGCCGTCGAGCCGATGACCGTCGACACCGCCTTCGACATGGCCTCCCTGACGAAGCCGATCGCCACGGCGACGAGCGTCATGGTGCTCGTGGAGGAGGGAAAGATCCGCCTCGCCGACCGGGCCGCAAAGCTGCTCCCCGAGTTCGCCCTGGGAGGAGGAGAGAGGGACAAGGTCACCGTGGAGGAGCTGCTGACGCACCGGGGCGGCCTGGCGCCCGACGACCCGATGGAGCTCTATGTCGGGACGCCGAAGGAGATCTTCGAAAGAAAATACCGCCAGCCTCTCGTGTATCCACCCGGCGCGCGCTTCGTCTACTCCGACGCCGGATACGAGGTCCTCGGCGAGATGATCAAGCGCGTTTCCTCGCTTCCTCTCGACGAATTCGCCCGGGTTCACGTCTTCCAGCCGCTCGGCATGAACGAGACGGAGTTCCGCCCGGGCGGCAAGGGAAAGCTTCCCGTCTCCCGCATCGCCCCGACCGAGAAGATCGCCGGAGTCCTTCGCCGCGGAGCCGTCCACGACCCCCGCGCCTTCGCGCTCGGCGGCGTCGCGGGGCACGCCGGGCTCTTCTCCACCGCGGACGATCTCGCCCGGTTCGCCTTTGCGCTTCTGCGGGGCGGGGGGCCGGTCCTCTCCCCCGCCGGTGTCGCGGCGATGACGCGGCCCCGTTCGTACGGCGACGGAGACCTTCGGGCGCTCGGCTGGGACGTCGAGACCCACGACTCCTCGAACCGTGGCGACCTCTTCCCGCTCGGCTCGTACGGGCATTCCGGCTGGACGGGGACCTCTCTCTGGATCGACCCGGAGACGGACACCGTCGTCATCCTCCTGACGAACCGTAACCACCCCGACGGATCGGGGAACGTCATCGCGCTGCGCGGGAAGGTCGCCACGATCGTCGCGTCGGCGATCACGGACGTGAAACCAGAGAGTCTCGTCGGCGCCTCGAACCGCCTCGCGAGGCTGGCAGCGGTCGGCGCCGCACGGGCAGGGTCGAGGAGTCCGGGCGCGCCTTCGGCGCGACCTTCGAAGCCAGAAGAGCCCCGCGCGCCTTCGGCGCGAGCTTCGAGGGAAGAGACTGCTGCGGCGCGTCTCGTGGGGCACGTCCGACCCGGCATCGACATCCTCGAAGAAGAATCCTTTCGTTCCCTTTCCGGTTTGCGCATCGCCCTCCTGACCGACCAGACGGGGCTTACGCGCGACGGGCGGCGGACGATCGACGTGCTCGTCTCCGAGAAGGCGAAGGCGGCAGGCGTCCAGCTCGTGCGGCTCTTCTCCCCCGAGCACGGTCTTGGCGGCCACCTCGAAGGCGGTATCACCGACTCCGCCGATCCGAAGACCGGGCTTCCGATCCGGTCGCTCTACGGCGACACGGCCGACTCCCGGCGGCCGTCGGCCTCCGACCTCGCCGGAATCGACGCCGTCGTCGTCGACCTGCAGGACGCCGGAACCCGCTTCTACACCTACCTGGCGACGATGGGCTACGTCATGGAGGCAGCGGTCCGGGCGAAGGTGAAGGTCGTCGTCCTCGACCGGCCGGACCCGATCACGGCCGAAAAGCCGGAGGGGCCGCTCGCCGACGACGACAAGCTCTCTTTCACCGCGTACCACCCGATCCCTGTCCGGACCGGAATGACGATCGGAGAGATCGCCCGGCTTTTCAACGTCGAGCGGAAGATCGGCGCGAAGCTGACCGTCGTCCCGCTCGGGAACTACGCCCGGGACCTCTGGTACGACGAAACGGGGCTCCCCTGGGTCGACCCGTCGCCCAACCTCCGCTCCGTCACGGAGGCCGCCCTCTACCCGGGCGTCGGCCTCCTCGAGGCGACGAACGTCTCGGTGGGGCGCGGCACGGACCTTCCGTTCGAGCAGATCGGCGC
>JBLMYG010000001.1:0-3361 GCA_050258155.1 Acidithiobacillales bacterium | reverse complement strand
GAGGGAGTACGGCCGCGCGGTCGTGGAGATCTGCGGGGGACGGCTCTTCCGGGGCCTCGGACCTCGCGAGACGGTCTGGATGAGCCACGGCGATCACGTGGAGACGGCCCCCCCGGCCTTCTCCGTCACCGCGAGGACGGAGAATGCCCCGGTCGCCGCGTTCGAGGATCCGGCACGGGGCCTTTACGGCATCCAGGGCCATCCCGAGGTCCACCACTCGGAGCACGGCGCGGCGATGCTGGAGAACTTCCTCGGCGACGTCTGCGGGGCGAAGCCGACCTGGACGATGGCCTCCTTTCGCGATGCTTCCGTCTTGCAGCTTCGACGGACGGTCTCGGAGGGGGTCGTCCTGGGCGCCCTCTCGGGCGGCGTCGACTCGACGGTGGCAGCCGTCCTCGTCCGCGAGGCGCTCGGCGAGCGTTTTCACGGGGTCTTCGTCGACACGGGGCTTCTCCGGAAGGACGAAGGGCGGCTGGTCCTCGAGAACTTCCGGCACCTCGGCCTCCCGGTCCGCGGCGTCGACGCCTCGGAGCGCTTCTTCCGCGCCCTCGACGGGGTCGAGGAGCCGGAGAGGAAACGGAGGATCATCGGCGGCCTCTTCATCGACGTCTTCACCGAGGAGGCGGCGAGGATTCCCGGGGCGACCTGGCTTCTGCAAGGGACCCTCTACCCGGACGTCATCGAGTCGGTCTCGATCAAGGGGCCGTCCGCGGTGATCAAGACCCACCACAACGTCGGCGGCCTCCCCGAAAAGCTCGACTTTCGGCTCGTGGAGCCACTCCGCGAGCTTTTCAAGGACGAGGTTCGGCGGCTCGGGGAGGAGCTCGGCATCCCCCACGACATGCTCTGGCGCCACCCCTTCCCGGGACCGGGCCTCGCGGTCCGGATGCCCGGGCCGGTCACTCGCGATCGCGTCCGGATCCTCCAGGAGGCGGATGCGATTTTCCTCGACGAGCTCCGCGCCGCCGGCTTCTACGACGCGACCGCGCAGGCCTTCGCCGTCCTCCTCCCGGTCAGGTCGGTCGGGGTCATGGGGGACGGGCGGACGTACGAGAACGTCGTGGCGCTCCGCGCCGTCACCACCGAGGACTTCATGACGGCCGACTGGGCCCGCCTTCCGCACGACCTCCTCGACCGGTGCGCGCGGCGGATCGTCGGCGAGGTACGGGGCGTCAACCGCGTCGTCTACGACGTCACCTCCAAGCCGCCCGGCACGATCGAGTGGGAGTAGCCGGCCCGCCGCCCTTCCGGCAGCCAAGACCCTAGAATCGCCCCGCCGATGACGCCGCCCCTTGAGCCCGTCTTTCCGCTCCCCCTCGATGTGTACACCGGCGAGGAGGGCCTCTCCCTTCTCCGCGTCCTGGCCCACCGCGTGGCGGTCGAGCCGATGAACCTCGTCGCGACGGCCATCTTCGGCGTCGCGATCCTCCACACATTCTTCGCGCCCCGCTTCATGGCCGCCTCGCACCGTCTCCGGATGCGCATGGAGGCGGAACAGGGCCCGGACGCGTACAGCTTCCGCGTGGAGGTGCTCCACTTCCTGGGCGAGGTCGAGGCGGTGTTCGGCATCTGGGCGATGGTCCTCTTCGCGGCGATGGCGGTCGCCTTCGGGCCGCACACGGTCAACGCCTACGTCTCCCGGAGCGTCGACTTCACCGAGGCCGCCTTCGTCGTCGTGATCATGGCGGTCTCGGCGACGCGCCCGATCCTCGCCTTCACGGAGAAGCTGCTCGGCGGCCTCGCCTGGCTCGGGCGCCAGACGCCCCTGGCCTGGTGGCTCGCAACGCTCACGGTCGGGCCGCTCCTCGGCTCCTTCATCACCGAGCCGGCCGCCATGATCATCTGCGCCCTGATCCTCGGACAGAGGCTCTTCGACCTCGATCCGAGCCCACGCCTTCGGTACGGAACGCTGGGTCTCCTCTTCGTCAACGTCTCCGTCGGCGGCACGCTGACGCACTTCGCCGCGCCGCCGGTCCTGATGGTCGCCTCGGCCTGGAACTGGAACCTTGCCTTCATGGCGTCGCACTTCGGCTGGAAGGCGGCCGCAGGGATCGTGGCGAGCAGCGTCGTCTACGCGCTCGTCTTCCGGAAGGAGTTCACCGCATTGGCCGAGCGGGCGCGGACGGCCGCGCCGGCGGAGGGCGAGGACCGCGAGGGCGTTCCGCCCTGGGTGACGGCCGTCCACATCGCGACGCTCGGCCTCCTCGTCTGGGCCGCGCACACGCCCCCGCTCTTCATCGGGATCTTCCTGATCTTTCTCGCCTTCCAGCAGGCGACGGTGCCGCACCAGGACCCTCAGAACCTCCGCTCGCCTCTCCTCGTCGGCTTCTTCCTCGCGGGGCTCGTCATCCACGGGACGCTCCAGCAGTGGTGGATCTCTCCCGTCCTCGGCCGGCTCGCCGAGCGGCCCCTCTTCTTCGGCGCGATGGCGCTGACGGCGTTCAACGACAACGCCGCGATCACCTACCTCGCGACGCTCGTCCCGTCGTTCACGGAGACGCTGAAGTACGCCGTCGTCGCCGGGGCCGTGGCGGGAGGGGGCCTGACGGTCATCGCGAACGCGCCGAACCCGGCGGGCCAGTCCGCGCTGGCCCGGTATTTTCCGGAGGGCATCTCGCCGCTCGGCCTCTTTCTCGGCGCTCTCTTTCCGACCGCCGTGATGGCGGCGGCCTTCCTGCTCCTGCCGTGACGGCGCGGCCGGCCGGCGGACGCTAGAATCGCGGACCGGGATGCCCTCCGACTTCGTCCACCTCCATCTCCATACGCAGTACTCGCTTCTCGACGGCGCCAACCGTGTCAGGGACCTGATCCACCAGGTCAAGGCCCTCGGGATGGACGCCGTCGCCGTGACGGACCACGGGAACATGTTCGGCGCGTACGAGCTCCAGACGGCGGCGCTCGATGCCGGCGTCAAGCCGATCCTCGGCGTGGAGGCCTATGTCGCACCGGGCTCGCGCCTCGATCGCGAGGCGGTCCGGACGTTCGACGGCGAGGGGAACAACTACCACCTGACGCTCCTCGTCGAGACGCCCGAGGGATACCGGAACCTGACGCGGCTCGTCTCCGAGGCGTTCCTGACCGGTTTCTACTACCGGCCGCGGATGGACTGGGAGCTCCTCGAGCGGTATCACGGCGGCCTCGTGGCGCTCTCGGGCTGCCTCAACTCCGAGGTCTCGAAGCGGCTCCGGGCCGGCGACTACGAGGGCGCGAAAGCGGCCGCGCTCCGGTACCGGGAGCTGTTCGGCGCGGACCGCTACTTCATCGAGGTGATGGACCACGGGCTCCCGGAGCAGAGGCAGATCCTGCCGGAGCTCTTCCGCCTCTCGAGGGAGACCGGCATCCCGCCGGTCGCCACGAACGA